>NZ_JARHXQ010000292.1:0-899 GCF_029222765.1 Arthrobacter sp. Cr_A7
GTCAAGTACCACTTCAAGTCCAACCAGGGCGTGAACTCCATGACCGGCGAGCAGGCCGAAGCCATGGCCGGCTCGGACGCGGACTTCTACATCCGCGACCTGTCCGAAAACATCGAAGCCGGCAACTTCCCGTCCTGGGACCTGCACGTCCAGGTCATGCCCTACGATGACGCCAGGACCTACCGCTTCAACCCGTTCGACCTCACCAAGGTCTGGCCGCGCGCTGACTACCCGCTGATCAAGGTGGGCACCATGGAGCTGAACCGGAACCCGGAGAACTACTTCGCGCAGATCGAGCAGGTCACCTTCGCGCCGTCGAACTTCGTGCCCGGCATCGCCGCGTCCCCGGACAAGATGCTGCAGGCCCGCATCTTCTCCTACGCGTACGCTGAGCCGCCGAACCCGGCCGCAGGCTGGGAGAACGACGGCGGGCTGACCCATGCGGCGCACTGCCTGCACGCCGAGGACAGCGACTTCGTCCAGGCCGGCGCGCTGTACCGCGAGGTTTACGACGACGGCGCCAAGGCCCGCTTCCTGGACACCGTCACCGGTGCCGTGGGCGGCGTCAAGCGCGCCGACATCAAGGAACGGGCCATCCAGTACTGGACCAACGTTGACGCCGAACTCGGCGCCAGACTTCGCGCCAACCTCGGAATTCACAACCAAGGCGCTATCGATTCGGCTGCCCTTTAGAGAATTGGGCAAGCTTCTCATCGACGTTCTGGGCACGGTAACCCGGGCGGGGCTGTGATTATGTCCCTGCACTCCTACGCTTTGGTAACGAGGCTTTCCTGCGGCAGCATTGCTCTCACCAGCGGCTCGACGTAGCGCGCCGCCAGGGGTCCCACCACGGCCATGATCAGCACGTAGGCAGTGGCCATGCCTGCCAGTTCCTGGGC
>NZ_JARHXQ010000293.1:0-720 GCF_029222765.1 Arthrobacter sp. Cr_A7
GTCACCTGAGCCGCCCCACCCACCACACTTCTCGGCAAGAAGGAGCAACACCATGAACGACCGCATTGCACGCGCAGCCCTGACCCGACTGTTCGAATCGAACGACACGGTTGGGCGGACCCTTGTGCGCAGGCTGGGCGCGTACGCCGCGCTGCGGCTCGCCACCGGCGCCCAACCTGCCCATCCCCTCCCGGACGTGACGGCCGAGGAACTGGCCGACGCGCTAAAACGCTGGGCGCCCCGCGTGCCGGAGCTGGACCCGGAAAAGGACCTGGCCACCATCGAACGCCTGGGCGGCGGTTTCCTCATCCCCGGGGATGAGCACTGGCCCACCGGCCTGGACGACCTCCCGGACGCCCCCTTCGGCCTCTGGTACCGGGGCAACATCGGGAACGGGATCCCCGACCCATCCAACTGCGCGGCACTGGCAGGCTCACGTGACTGCACGAGCTACGGCGCCGCCGTTACCGGTGACCTCGCTTACAGCCTGGCCCAGCGCGGAATCTGCGTCATCGCCGGTCTCGCCTACGGCATCGATGCCCACGCCCACCGCGCCGCACTGGCCGGAAGCACCGGAGAAGGCCCGGCCACAATCGCCGTCCTGGCCGGGGGACTGGACCGCGACTACCCATCCGGAAACGCCGACCTCGCCGCCGCGATCCGCGCCAACGGCCTGACCCTCTCCGAACTGCCCCCAGGATCGGCGCCCACCCGGTACCG
>NZ_JARHXQ010000294.1:0-453 GCF_029222765.1 Arthrobacter sp. Cr_A7
GTCAGGAGCTGCCGCACGGTGACCGGCCCGGGGGGACGCAGCACCGTTCCGAATTCAGGAAGGTAGGCGCTCACCTGGGCATCGAGGTCAAGCCTGCCCTCCTCGGCCAGCTTCAAAACTGAGACAGCCACCATCGACTCGGTGATGCCGCCTATGTGGACGGGATCGCCGACCGTCGCCCGTTCCCGGGTCTCAAGGTTCCGGACGCCGGCCGCGTGGGTCCAGGTGCTGTCGCCGTTCCTGACGGCAATAAGTACCGCCGGGGCACCCTCCTCAATCATCCGGGCGCTGAAGGCCTCGAGGTGCGTGAAGGCAGCGGGTTTGTCCTGGTCCGGTGGCGGCGGGGGATCTCCGGTGCAGCCCGCAGTGGATACCGCCAGCAGGGCTGCGCACAGGGCGGCGGTGATCCGCGTCCACCTGCAGGCCGGGTGTGTACCCATGGACCTATTCTTC
>NZ_JARHXQ010000295.1:0-2826 GCF_029222765.1 Arthrobacter sp. Cr_A7
GTCAGGGTTCGAAGTGCACCGCCTCGGCAGGTGCCAGGGCGTGCCGGATGCTGGTCAGGTGCCCCGGCATAAGATCGGGGAGTTCATCCATGGCGAACCAGCCCACCGCCAGGGATTCGTCATCGTTGACCCTTGCAGTCCCGCTGATGTACCGGCAGAGAAAAACCACGTCGAGGAACTCGCAGACGTCACCGTTCGGGTAGGTGAAAGGGCCCACGGCCCCCACGGACACCACACGCTCGGCTTCGGCCACCACGGCGGTTTCCTCAAAGATTTCCCGCACCAGGCCGCGGGCTGGCTGCTCCCCCGGATCCAGTATTCCGCTGATCAGCGCCCACTGCCGGTTGTCCGCCCGCTGGGCGAGCAGGATGCGGCCCGAAGCGTCCACCACCACTCCCCTGACCGCGGGGACCCACAGCGGGGCATTACCGATCTTCTTCCGCAAACTCAGGATGTAGTCAGGCGCAGGCATACGGCCAGCCTACCCAGTGCTGCTTCTCAGGCGGGCAGCAGCATGGCGGCGGCCGCCCCGGCCAGCATGAACGGGCCAAACGGAATGGAGGACTTCAGAGTTCCCCGCCGCGCCGCAAGCAGGGCAATGGACCACAGGCCACCCAGCAGGAACGCCAGGAAAGTACCGGCAAAAAGGTGCCCCCAGCCCAGGTAGCCCAGGTACATCCCCAGTACCCCGGCCAGCTTGACGTCACCAAACCCCATGCCCGGCGGATAAACAACCCGAAGGACGAAATAGAAGAGCCACAGCAACCCGGCTCCGGCCACCACCCGCACCGGAACGGCGAGAAGGGCGGGAAGCGGACCCTCCGGCTCGGCAGCACCCGCCACAGCAGCTGCCGCCAGCAGCAGCACACCGGCCACGGCATAGGACGGGAACACGATCCGGTTGGGCAGCAGATGGTGACGGACATCGATCACCGTCAGCCGGACAGCCATCACGGCAAAGTACAGGCACGCCGCAAGCACCAGCCAAAAGGCCACGGGATTGTGCTGCCACAGTTCGCCGAGTCGTCCGATCACCCTCCGGATGCTACTGGAATTCCCCTGGCCGCCCTACCGCGCCCGCGTAAACTGTGGATATGGCGACATGGGATAGCCGGCACCGCCCGGATCCGAACGGCGGCGCATCCCCCGCAGATCCGATCACCACGTTCCGCAACCTGTGCCGCTCCTCGCCATGGAAGTGGCAGTCCCTGCGCTTTGAGTACTGGGACGAACCCTTCGCCGAGGCACCTTCTCCCGGCGCACCCCTGGTCAGGGCGTGGCTTCGCCGGCCGGGAGCACTCCGTCTGGAAAGCCCGGAGGGACTGGTCCTCCACAGCACCACCGGCATCAACGACTCGCGGGATGGCTTCTACGTCAGTTCCACCCGGAAATCCTGGCTGCTGCCGCCGCATCTGGTCACCCCCGTCTACGATGACGCGGGCCTGGTCAAGCGTCGGCCCGAGGCTGCCTACGGGGAGCCCGGATTCGGGAATGGCCGCTTCTCGGCAGCACTCGATCCGGTGGAACTCGCCGGCAACGCACCGGTGCCCCTGGAGTTCCCGGGCAGCAACGCAGTCCAGGTACAGGAACTTCACACCGTCGACCACGAGGGCAGGCCGGCGTTCGAGGCACTTGTGACGCCCACGGCGGCCTACCATCCCGGTGACCCCGCGGCGCCCCTCTGCCTTCCGGGGCCGTCCCGCATCCGGGTGGACCTGGGCACCGGGGTCTGCGTGGCCAGCCAGTCCTTGGAGCCCGGGAGCGAAGAATACGGCCACTGGCTCCGGATCATCGCGGTGGACGAGTACATGCTAGATGACCTGTTCCTGGCCGAGTCGATGAACCTTACGGATGTGCGGCGGCACATCAGCTGGGACATCCCGGCCTGACCCTTTCCGCGCCATCAGCTAGGCTTCGCTGATGACTACGCTGAGCTCCGTCTGGCCACTCTTCGACCTCAGGCTGGCCACCCCACGGCTCGAACTCCGCCCGATCACGGACGACGAGATCCCCAGCGCCGTGGCCGCGGCCCGCAGCGGCATCCACCAGGCCGGCAGGAACCCGTTCAGCACCCCGTGGGCCGAGCTTCCCGCAGAGGAGCTCGGCCCCAACATGGCCCGCTGGTACTGGAAGTGCCGCGCGGAATGTACCCCCGAAAGCTGGACCCTGCTCCTGGGCATCTGGCGCGGCGGGGAATTCCTGGGCTGCCAGGACGTGGGCGCGAAGGACTTCGCCACCCTTCGCACAGTTTCCACCGGCTCCTGGCTCAAGCAGTCCGCCCAGGGGCAGGGACTGGGCAAGGAGATGCGCGCCGCGGTCGCACTGTACGCCTTCGACTGGCTCGGCGCCGACGCCGCCGAATCAGAGGCAGCAGCCTGGAACAAAGCCTCCCTGGGTGTCTCCCGCTCCCTCGGCTACGAGCTCAACGGAACCACCCGCGAGGCCTGGGGCACCACGGTCGAAACAGTCCAGCACGTCCGCCTCACCCCCGAGACCTTCAAACGCCCCGACTGGACCCTCCAGGTCAAGGGCCACGAAGCAGCAGCAGCGTTCCTGAAGGTCACCTGATCTCGTTGCCGTGGCCGGGTCCGTCCGCTGCGTTGTGGCCGGGTTCGTCCGCCCCCAGCGCTTCGCCGTCGGGTTGAGTGCAGCGCCGTGGCTGGGTTCGCCAGGCCACGGTCCTTCTCCGTCGCTTAGACACGACGCATAGGGCCACCTGCGGTCGCTGGGCGACCTCCGGCAGCCGATGCGCCGCGATGCGCTCCTACGAGAAGGCCCGTGACCAGGCTTGTGCCTCTCGACGCCGATGGCGCGCCTTGGCACGCG
>NZ_JARHXQ010000296.1:0-484 GCF_029222765.1 Arthrobacter sp. Cr_A7
GTCCAGGAAGAAGCCGTGCATCATCCAGATGCCGAAGGCCAGGTTGTAGACGATATAAACGGCGATGATTCCGGCGTACGTATCGATGAGGCCTGCGCCGGATGCCAGGAGATAGATCGGCAGTGCGAAGACCACGGCAGGGCCCATACGCGTGCCAAGGACCAGGAACAGGAAGCGGTCCTTGTGCTTGCCCTTCATCCGGGCCAGCGCGTGGCCTCCCATGGCGGAGAGCACGACGACGATGGCCGTGGTGACCAGGGCAATGAGGAAGCTGTTGAACAATGCCCGCGGGAAGGCGCTGCCCAGAACCCGCTCGAAGGAGGTCCAGTCCGGAGCCTGGAGCCAGTCGATGGGCATCTGGCGCCAGTCCACCTGGGGTGTGACTGCGATGCGGAGCATGACCGCAACCGGCACCAGGCACACCAGGCTGACCAGGATCATTGCTACGTAGTTGGGGATGTCCCAGAGCTTCCGGGAGTGGAAC
>NZ_JARHXQ010000297.1:0-5722 GCF_029222765.1 Arthrobacter sp. Cr_A7
GTCCCCCAAATGCTGGTGCTAGCCGGCGGCCCCCACCCCGGCGTCATCGGCAGGTGAGCCAAACCAGCCGCTGGGCGCGGGCTGGATGTTCTGCCAGATATGTTTTGCCTCGCGGTATTCGTTGAGGCCGGCGCTGCCAAGTTCACGGCCGATGCCGGACTTCCCAAAACCGCCCCACTCCGCCTGCGGGACGTACGGGTGGTAATCATTGATCCATACTGTTCCGTGCCGCAGGGCTCCCGCAACGCGCTGTGCTTTCGACGCGTCGGACGTCCACACCGCACCCGCCAGGCCGTACTCGGTGTCGTTGGCGATGGCAACGGCCTCCTCCTCGGTCCGGAACGTCTCGATGGTCAGCACCGGGCCGAATGACTCTTCCCGCAGCACACTCATGCCGGAGCGGCAGTTGCCAAGCACCGTGGGCGGGTAGAAGAAACCGTCCGCAAGGGGCCCGTCGTCGGGAATGTAGCCGCCGCACAAAAGCTCCGCGCCCTCCGCGATGCCGGCCTGGACGTAAGCGTGGACCTGGTCGCGGTGCCTGGCCGAAATCAGCGGACCCGTTTCCGCGTTGGGGTCGAAAGGTCCGCCCATCCGGATCTTCTGGGCGCGTTCCACCACCTCGGCCACGAAGCGCTCCGCAATGGTCTCCTCGACCACGAGGCGCGCCCCTGCCGAGCAAACCTGGCCGGAGTGCAGGAACACGGCGGTCAGGGCATTGTCGACGGCGGCGTCCCAGTCGGCGTCAGCGAAGACGACATTGGGGTTCTTCCCGCCGAGCTCGAAGGCGACCCGCTTCACGGTCTCCGCGGCCGCCGCCATGATGGTCTGGCCCGTGGCCAGGCTCCCGGTCAGGGAGACGAGGTCCACGCGCGGGTCGGAGCTGAGGAGCGGGCCCACCCGCGACCCGGATCCCGTGACCAGGTTCGCGACACCGGCCGGAACACCGGCCTCTGCCAGGGTCTCCATGAGCAGGACGGACGTGGACGGTGTGAGCTCGCTGGGCTTGAGGACGAAGGAATTTCCCGCAACGAGTGCCGGCGCCACTTTCCAGGCCGCCTGCAGGAGCGGGTAGTTCCAGGGCGCGATGAGGGCACAGACGCCGAGCGGTTCGTAGACCACGCGGCTGATGGCGTTCGGCCGCCCCGTATCGATGACCCGGCCGGCATCGAGGCCCGCTATCTTGCCGTAGTAACGGAAGCAGGAGGCAATGTCGTCAATGTCGTATTCAGCCTCCACGAGGCGCTTGCCTGTGTCCAGTGCTTCGGCCCGGGCGTACGCTGCCTTGTCCCGCTCGAGCAGCGCGGCGACGCGAAGCAGGACCTCGCCGCGTTCAATGTCGGTCAGCCGGCGCCACGCACCGCCGTCGAACGCTGCCCGGGCACTGGCGATTGCCCGCTCCGCGTCCTCTACGGTGGATGAGGCGACTACCGCCACTTCCTGCCCGTCCGCCGGGCAGCGCACAACGGTTGTCCCGCCGTCGGACGCCTGGTGCCAGGCACCGTCAATGTACAAGCCCTTGATGGCGTCCTGCGCTTGTCCGGCGTCGCGGACCTGCTCAGCGGTGGCGGTCATCGTTTCTCCTTTTCGAGTCCATCAATCATGCCTATGCCTTTGCCGCAGGGGCAGCCCCAGTGCTTGCGCCGTTACGCTCCAGCGGGCTGATGCCGTGCCGGTAGAACTCGGCATGCTGCGGCGCCAGCGGGGCCTTCCCGGCGATCAGGTCGGCTGCCTTCTCGGCGAGCATCATGACGGGGGCGTAGATGTTGCCGTTGGTCACGTACGGCATGGCCGAGGCGTCCACAACCCGGAGGCCCTGTGTTCCGTGGACGGACATGTCGAGCGGGTTCACCACTGCCATCGGATCGGACTCCGGCCCCATCTTGGCCGTGCAGGAGGGGTGCAGGGCGGTTTCCGCGTCGCGGGCCACCCAGTCCAGGATCTCGGCGTCGGTCTGCACGGAACGGCCGGGTGAGAGCTCGCCGCCGTTGAAGGGCCCCATGGCGGACTGGCCCAGGATGTCGCGGGCCACGTGGACGGCCTCGACCCATTCACGGCGGTCCTGGTCCGTGGAGAGGTAGTTGAACACCATGGATGGATGCACCGTGGGGTCGGTGGACTTGATCTTGAGGGTGCCACGGGCGTCGGAGTACATGGGCCCGATGTGCACCTGGTAGCCGTGCTTGGCATCCGCCTTCTGGCCGTCGTAGCGGACGGCAACCGGGAGGAAGTGGAACATCAGGTTCGGGTACGCGACGTCCTCGTTGGAGCGGACGAAGCCGCCGCCTTCGAAGTGGTTAGTAGCGGCCGGGCCCTTGCGGCCGAAGAGCCACTGCATGCCGATCCACGGCATGCGCCAGACGTCCAGGGCCGGCTGCATGGACACCGGCTGGGTGCAGGCGTGCTGGATGTAGACCTCCAGGTGGTCCTGCAGGTTCTCGCCGACGCCGGGAAGGTTGACCACGGGGTTGATGCCCAGGGAGTTCAGGTGCCCAGCTTCGCCCACGCCGGAGAGCTGCAGCAGCTGCGGGGTGTTGATGGCGCCGCCGGACAGGATGACCTCGCCGGCGTTGACCACGTGGGTCTGGCCGTTGCGGCGGTAGGTGACGCCGGTGGCCACCGTGCCCTTGAAGTTGACTTTGGTGACCATCGCCCGGGTCAGGACGGTGAGGTTCGGACGGCGTGTATTGGGGCGGATGTGGGCCCGGGAGGCGGAGAGGCGCTGGCCCTTGTGGACGTTGCGGTCGAAGGCCGCAAAGCCTTCCTGGCGGTAGCCGTTGACGTCGTCGGTCAGGGGGTAGCCGGCTTCCTGGGCGGCTTTGAAGAACGCCTGGAAGAGCGGGTTGGTGGCCGGTCCGCGTTCCAGGACCAGCGGACCGTCGTGGCCGCGCAGTTCGTCATCCGGGTCCGCTGCCAGGGCGTTTTCCATTTTGTTGAAGTAGGGCAGGCAGTGCGCGAAATCCCAGGTATCCATGCCGGCGTCGGCGCCCCAGCGCTCGTAGTCGAGGGGATTGCCGCGCTGGAAGATCATGCCGTTGATGGAGCTGGAGCCGCCCAGGACCTTGCCGCGGGCGTGTGCTACGCGGCGGCCGCCCATGAAGGGTTCCGGGTCGGATTCGTAGCGCCAGTCATACAGCGGGTTGCCGCTGGGAAAGGTCAGCGCGGCAGGCATCTGGATGAACAGGTCCCAGGGGTAGTCGCTGCGTCCGGCCTCAAGAACCAGGACGCTGCTGTTGCCCCCTTCGCTCAAGCGGTTGGCGAGCACGGAACCCGCGCTTCCGCCGCCGACGATGACATAGTCGTAGTGGGTTTTTGTCATGCTGGAAACTCTCTTTCTACCTGGTGCAGGCCAGCCGCTGAGGGCTGGTGGTCCTTCTTCCGGAAGCCGGCAATACACGGCGATGCCCCGGAAAAGCGTTGGAAATCCCTGAAGTGGTGGATGCGGACCGCTGATGAATCAGCGCTGAATCAACGCGGTGCCGGAAATCCATGAGCTGTGGTGTAGGTCATACTCATGCACAGTAATCCACATTGAACAAGTGTTCAATAGTCCGACTGGACAAACGTTCAAGATTTAACGCCGATGAAACATCGCGGGGTGAAATGAAGGCGAAAGGCCGCGCCTGGACATCGAATATGACGGGCGGCTGTCATGAACGCGGAACCGCAGCGGCAGGGCGCAGCGATGGAAGTGCGGACGGCTTCGATCCGCGAAAGGGGGTAAAGCGGGCCGCTAAGCGGCGAAGGCGATTTCTTCGGTCCGGGCGATGCTCCGGCGGATGGAATCCTTGTCAACGCCAAGGAGCGCGGTGAGCCACATCCCGTTTTGCACCACGACGATGTCTGCGGCCCGCTCCCTGCATTCGTCATTGGAAAGCCCGGGCCTGGCATTGCCGATCAACGTCGCGAGCCCCTGGAGGTAGCGCTCAAACGCTGCCGCGTTGATGGCTGCGAAGTCTTCATGGGCCTGTGCCAGCGCCCATAAATGGAGCCGCAGGGACAGATATTGTGTGGTCAGCAACTCCGGGCCCGCGACGCGCTGGAGGGCCTTCTTCAGCTGCTCGTCCGGCGGCGAGTCGGGGTCGGGCGTGACCAGCATCAGGTCATGCTGGTCGATCCGGTGCAGGGCCGCGCGGATCAGGCTCGACTTGTCTTCGTAGTAGTAGTTCACCAGCCCGAGGGCGACGCCCGCTTCCCGGGCCACCGCGCGCATATTGACGCCTGAGATGCCGTGGCGTGACAGCAGGGCCAGTGCCGCTTCGAGAATGCGGGACTGCCTGTCAACCTGTTCGCCGGAGTTCACGGTGCTGGTATCCACTTGGCCAGACTATGGGCAATACCGTGGCGGCGCATCCCGCAGCGGGGTCGGAACGGCATCAGCGGCATCTCAACCTCGAGGCGACGCCCACCCATCAGCCAACAGACCGAAAAAAGACGCTCCGCGACGTTTCTTGACGCGCCGCTACGCCGCGTTGAGCGTTCGCGTCGCCCCGTGAACCCCTGCTACACGAATGATTGTGGCGCTGCCGGCCGCTCCGTAATCTCAACTCAGCATCCGCCCCAGCAAAGGAATTTCCCGATGACTACTCCCCAGGACAAGAGTCCGCAGAACCAGGAAAGCTCCACCCGCATTGTTGCCGGCCAGTCGGCACCCAAGCGTCCCCTCGGCCTGAAGATCGGCATCGCCGCCGGCATCCTGGCCCTCATCGGCGGCGGTGCCGCCGTCGCCTCCGCGGTGAACAGCAACAACAGCACCGCGGCAGCGGAGCAGAGCGCGCCGGCCGGCAACCCCGCCGCCGAGCTGAAGCTGGGCTACTTCGGCAACGTCACCCACGCCCCGGCCCTGGTGGGCGTCAGCCAGGGCTACATTGCCGGAGAACTTGGCGAAACGAAGCTCAGCACGCAGGTGTTCAACGCCGGCCCGGCCGCCATCGAGGCACTGAATGCCGGTGCCATCGACGCAACCTACATCGGCCCGAACCCGGCCATCAACTCCTACGTCAAGAGCGCCGGCGAATCGGTGCACATCATTGCCGGCGCCGCGGCTGGTGGCGCCCAGCTTGTGGTCAAGCCCGAGATCAACTCGCCCGCAGACCTGGCGGGCAAGACCCTCGCCTCCCCCCAGCTGGGCGGCACCCAGGACGTTGCGCTCCGCGCGTGGCTGGCATCCCAGGGCTACAAGACCAATGTGGACGGCAGCGGCGACGTGGCCATCAACCCCACCGAAAACGCCCAGACCCTGAAACTGTTCCAGGACGGAAAGCTCGACGGCGCGTGGCTGCCTGAGCCCTGGGCCTCGCGTCTTGTGCTGACCGCCGGCGCCAAGGTCCTGGTGGACGAAAAGGACCTGTGGGACGGCTCGCTGTCCGGCAAGCCCGGCGAGTTCCCCACCACCATCCTGATCGTGAACCAGAAGTTCGCCGCCGAACACCCGGACACCGTCAAAGCCCTCCTCAAAGGCCATGTGAAGTCGGTCGAGTGGCTGAACAAGGCTGCCGACGCTGAAAAGGCCAGCGTCATCAACGCGGCGCTGAAGGAAGCGGCCGGCGCCGAGCTGAAGGCGGACGTGATCGACCGCTCCCTGAAGAACATCGTGTTCACCGTGGACCCGCTGGCCGGAACCTACGAAAAGCTCCTGGCCGACGGCGTCGCCGCAGGAACCACCAAGCAGGCCGACATCAAAGGGATCTTCGACCTCACCGCACTCAACGGCGTAACGGGTGAG
>NZ_JARHXQ010000298.1:0-40595 GCF_029222765.1 Arthrobacter sp. Cr_A7
GTCCGGGGCCCTGATGGCGCCGTCGTGCCCGAAACCGGGGAGGATGGTGTAGCTGGAGCCGGAGAGGACGTCGTGGATCTGCCCGCAGGCCACACCGAAGTAGGCCGGGCTCTTTTCGCCCACCACGATCAGCGTTTCGAGCGGAAGCGCCAGGAACGGCTCGGCCGGCATGTCCGCGGCGATGATCGCCTTGATCTCCCGGACGCCGGTCCGCATCAGCTCCCTCTGCTGCTTGCCTTCTGACGTGCCGGCGGTCAGCTTGTTGGCGAGGGTCAGCATGGACAGCGGCATCCGGGACGAGAACGGTCCACCTTCCTCGAGCCCGCGCTGGATCACGGCGAGGGCCCGGTCGTCATCGCCAGCGGCAGCCGCGGCCTCATATTCGGCGATCCACTCCGCCTTTACGCTGTGGTTCACGGATACCGCGGGGTCGTACACGGCCAGCCGCTCAACCGGCAGCGTCCGCGCCGCGTGCAGTGCCACCGCGCCGCCGAAGCTATGGCCGAACACGTCCGTGCTGGACGTGTGTTTCATGACCGTGTCCAAGTCGCGGATATCCACATTCAGCGTGTAGTCCTCCGGCTGGGGGGACGACGATCCGCGGCCGCGGCGGTTGAACGTGTGGACGGGCCGGCCCAGGGCGGCGCTCAGCTTTTGCGCGAACTTGGTGTAATCCGCTGCCGTCACCATGGATGGCGGGACAATCACCACGCCGGAGCCGGCGGAAGCCAGGTCCGTGCCGGTGGAGAAGAGCTCCAGAGTGCCGCCGTCGGGGGTCCTGATGTTCTCACGCGTCATGTTCCGAGCCTAGCTGAGCAACCTGAGCGCGGGCACCATGGACACTGCCGGCTGAAGGATCCGGAGGGGATCTAGGCGAGGCGTGAGATGAGCGCGGCGCTTTCCGCCCGGATGGCGGGCAGTTCTCCGGCCAGCTCGCAGAGGATCAGTCCCGCGTCCGCGGCCTCCAGTGGAGAATCCGGGGTGGCCATGCCATCCGCGCGGAGGCTGATCAGGGATTCGACCAGGCGGAAAGCGAAATCGCCGCCCCTGGCTTCCGGGTGCCCGTCGCCGTGGGAGGGGGACAGGCCGGCGCCGAGTTGCCCGTACAGGCCGCGCAGCTCCTGCCGGTCCGCGAGGAACCGGGCAAAGCGTGCGGTGCGGACTTCGGGCAGGTGGTAGAGGATTCCGAGGTTCCATCGGGCGCTGCAGAGCTGGGTGCCGTCGTAAAGCGCGACGGCGTGAAGCCGGCTTCCGGCGGCAGCTTCACCTGTGGTGTCGGCTGCGACGGCCCGCGCGAATTGCAATCCGCCGCTCACGGTTCCCTCCAGCAGGTCCTCGAGGATGTCGTCCTTTGTCTTGAAGTGGTGATAGAGCGAGGACTGCCGGATTCCCACGGCGTCCGCGATGGACCGGGTGGAGGTGCTGGCGAAGCCGTGGGTGGTGAAAAGTTCGGCGGCCGCATCGAGGATTTCGTCGCGGGCGGTGGCCCCCGGGCGGGAGGGCTGTTGGTGGCGAGGGCGTCCCGGTCCGGCTGAAGTCACCGCATCATTCTTGCATTCCCGTCCGGCCCGAAAACCGCGGACCGGCAATGTGAGGGGACGGAAATGAACCCGAAACAAGATGTCTATGTGCCTTTTACAGAGGTGAAACTGTTTGGGGACATGGCGCTGGAAAACTATCAATTGACCGGTAATCAGCAGCCTTCGGCCGAGCGCTGCGCTGCCGGGAGGTTTTATCCCCCCTGCCATTCCAGCCCCGGAGATTCCGATGACATCAACCGTTCTCCCGACCGTCCAGCAGGACGATGCGGACCTGACGTCCCTTGGCTATGAGCCCACCCTTCACCGAAAGCTCGGCCGCTACGCTTCCTTTGCCGCCGGCTTCTCCTTCGTTTCGATCCTGACCACCATCTTCCAGCTTTTCGCGTTCGGCTACTCGTTCGCTGGGCCTGCGTTCTTTTGGACCTGGCCGGTTGTCCTGGTGGGCCAGCTCCTGGTGGCCCTGAACTTCGCCGAACTGGCCGCCCGCTACCCCTTGTCCGGCGCCGTGTACCAGTGGGCCCGGCGCGTGGGCGGTGAAAGTGTCGGCTGGTTCGCGGGCTGGTTCATGGCCATCGCCCAGGTGGTCACTGCCGCGGCCGCCGCCATCGCCCTGCAGGTGGTGCTGCCCCAGCTCTGGGACGGCTTCCAGATTGTGGGCGGCGATCCCGCCCTCAACACGGTCAGCGGTGCCGCCAACGCGGTGGTCCTCGGGGCCGTGCTCCTGGTGGCCACCACCATCATCAACTCGCTGGGCGTCAAGCTCATGGCGCACGTGAACTCCGTCGGTGTCACGTGCGAGATCGTCGGCGTCGTGGCCGTGATCCTCGCGCTGATTAGCGCTGCCCAGCGCGGTCCGGACGTCGTCGCGGACACCACGGTGCTGCAAAACTCAGAGCTCGGCGCAGTGGGAGCCTTCCTGGTTTCCGGTCTGATGGCCGCCTACGTCATGGTGGGCTTCAACTCCGCCGGCGAACTGTCCGAAGAGACCAAGGACCCGCGGCGCACCGCACCCCGCACCATCCTCTCCGCGCTGCTGATCTCCGGCATCGGCGGCGCACTGATGATCATCACCGCCCTGATGGCTGCACCCAGCCTCGACGACGGCCGGCTCGCCACCGAAGGTCTTCCCTACGTCCTCACCGCCGTGCTGGGCACGTTCTGGGGCAAGGTCCTGCTGGTGGACGTGGCCATCGCCATCTTCGTCTGCACCCTGGCGATCCAGACCGCCGGTTCCCGCCTCGTGTTCTCGATGGCTAGGGACGGGAAACTCCCCGCCTCCGCGCTGCTCTCCTCCGTCCACCCCACCCGGGGCACGCCCATGTGGCCGTCCATCGTCATCGGCGCACTGGCGGTGGGTGTGCTGGCCATCAACGTGGGCAACGCCGCCCTGTTCACCACCTTGTGCAGCGTGTGCATCGTGATGGTCTACCTTGCCTACCTCCTGGTCACCGTGCCGCAGCTGGTGAACCGCCTCCGCGGCGACTGGAACCGGGTGGGGCAGACCATGCCCGCGGGCCTCTTCTCGCTCGGCCGCTGGGGGCTGCCCGTCAACATCCTCGCCGTCCTCTACGGCGCCGTGATGGTGGTCAACCTTGCCTGGCCCCGGCCCGAGGTCTACGACCCCTCCGGCGAGAACGGGATCCTCCTCTACTCGGCGCCGCTGATGGTGACGGCGGTCCTGCTCCTGGGCCTCTGGGTCCGCCGCCGGAACCTGGCAGCCAGCGCATAACAATCGCCAAGCAACCAAGCCTTAGAACCCAAGCCTTAGAACAACAGGACTGACATGACACAGACCATCGAAACACCAGCAACCGGCACAGCCACCACCGCCGGCGCCCGTGCCCACGCCCGGGAACAGCACGGCCGGACCGCGGACACCATGCGCTTCGTACCGGCCGCTTCCGCCCCCGCGCGCTTCACCGAGGAACTGCCCGACGGCGTTCGCCCCACCTGGGCCGAGTCCCTGGCCTTCGGCCGGTACACCACCATGACGCTTGCCCGCGGCACCCGGGTCCGGCTCACGGACACAGCCGGTGATGCCTGCGTGCACACCCTCCTGTACCTGGCCGGGGCCCTTCACGAACGCCTCAACACCGCGGACACCGTCAAGGTCCCGTGGCAGGCGTACCCCGGGACGGGCCACCCGCTGCTGTCCGATGCCGGACGCCTGATGGCTACCATCGTGGCGGACTCCTCTTCCCGCCACGATGCCCTGACCGGGGCCACCACGCTCAGCGGAAACACCGAGCGGTACGGCGCCGGAACCGCCCACAGCGCATCCCCGGCAGCCCGCGAACTCCTCACTCTCGGAGCCCTCAAAACCGGGCTCGGCCCCCGCGACGTGGCACCGTCGCTGACGCTCTTCAAGGGCATCAACGTGGACCCCGCCGGCACCATCACGTTCACCGGAAGTGCCGGCCCGGGCGCCGCCGTCGAACTCCTGCTCCAGATGGACGCGGTGCTGGTGCTCGCCAACACCGCCCACCCCCTTGACCCCCGCGCAACCTTCACCGGAACCGCCGTCGACGTCGTCGCCTGGCACGCGCCGCAGGACCTCGCCGCGCTCGAGGCGGGCACTCTTGCCGGCCCCCTGGCGCCCGAACACCTGCAGGCACTCCGCAACACCGAACACGACCTCACCGCAAGGAACGCCCGATGAACACCGCCATTGAAACCAAACCCATCCCGGCCGCGGGCGAAACCGCCCTGGTGCCCGGCGCCGTGGTCCTCGACGAATTCGTGAAAGCCAGAGGCCCCTGGTCAGCGGTAGTGGCAGCCGGCGACGTGCTGACCATCGTGGACCTGGAAGGCAACCAGGCCGTGGACTGCCTGCTGTACGCCGCTGAAGACACATCCGTCCGCTACTCGGCGCCCGTCACCATCGCCCGGCAGCAGTCGATCGTCCTGACCACGGCTTCGGTGCTTCGCGCAGACACCGGAGCTCCGCTGATGACCGTGGTGGCAGACGAAGTGGGCGTGCACGACACCATAGGCGGGGCCTGCTCGCAGGAATCCAATACCCTCCGCTACGGCCAGCACACCCGCGAACAGCACGCCTGCGTTGAAAACTTCCTCATCGAAGGCTCCCGTTGGGGCCTGGGAAAGCGGGACCTGGTGTCCAACATCAACTGGTTCATGAACGTACCCGTGGACCCGGACGGTGCTCTGGGCATCGTTGACGGACTGTCGGCCCCCGGCAAGCGTGTGGCGCTGCGGGCCGAGGTGGACACCCTGGTCCTCGTCTCCAACTGCCCGCAGGTCAACAACCCCTGCAACGGCTTCCACCCCACCCCAGTCCGCATGATCGTCACCCGGCCGGAGGCAGCGCTGTGAACACTTTCGACACCCTGCTGATTGCCAACCGCGGCGAAATCGCCTGCCGCATCATCGAATCAGCCAAAAAACTCGGACTGCGGACCGTCGCCGTATTCTCCGAAGCGGACCGCGGCGCCCGCCACGTCCGCCTGGCAGACGAAGCGGTGCTCCTCGGCCCCGCACCTGCCAAAGAGTCCTACCTCCGGGTGGATGCGCTCCTGGCAGCGGCGAAGTCAACCGGGGCAGGAGCGATCCACCCCGGATACGGGTTCCTGTCCGAGGACGCCGCTTTCGCCGAAGCCGTGGAAGCGGCAGGACTGGTCTTTGTTGGCCCCACATCGGAACAGCTGCGCATCTTCGGCACCAAGCACACGGCGCGCGATGCCGCCCGCGCCGCCGGCGTCCCCATGATCGCCGGATCCGGACTGCTGGCGGACGTGGCTGAGGCTGTAGAGGCAAGTGCCGCCATCGGCTTCCCCCTGATGCTCAAGGCCACCGGCGGCGGTGGCGGCATCGGCATGACGGTCTGCCGCACCGAGGCCGAACTGGTGGAGAGCTTCCCCCGGGTTGCCCGCCTGGCCGGGGCCAGCTTCGGCACCGCGGGCGTCTTCGCGGAACGCTACGTCGAAAACGCCCGGCACATCGAAGTCCAGGTTTTCGGGGACGGTAAGGGCCGGGTGGTCAGCCTCGGGGACCGCGACTGCTCCCTCCAGCGCCGCCACCAGAAGGTTCTTGAGGAAGCACCGGCCCCCGACCTGCCCGAGGAGCTGCGCGAAGAACTGCACCGCAGCTCCCGCGCACTGTGCGCCTCGCTCAACTACCGCTCCGCAGGAACGGTCGAGTTCGTCTACGACTCCTCCCGCCGAGAAGCGTCCTTCCTGGAGGTCAATGCCCGGCTCCAGGTGGAGCACCCCGTCACCGAGGCCGTCACCGGGGTGGACCTCGTGGAGTGGATGCTCCGGCTGGCGCAGGGCGGCGCGGAAGCCCAGGGCGTACTCGCCGGCGTCCCGGACAGCCTGCCGGTTTTCGGCAACGCAGTGGAGGCACGCGTGTACGCCGAGGATCCGGCCCGCAGCTTCCAGCCCAGCGCCGGAACCGTCACCAACGCCGTGTACCCCGCCGCGGAGGATGTCCGCGTGGACGCCTGGGTGGAAACCGGCACCGAGGTGTCCACCAACTACGATCCCCTCCTGGGCAAAATCATCACCTCGGCAGCAACGCGCGCTGAGGCCTTCGACCGGCTGGCCGCAGCACTCGCCGGAACCCGGATCGACGGCATCGAAACCAACCTTGGAATGCTCCGCGCCGTGGCGGGACTGGACGTGGTCCGCAGCGTCGAGCACTCCACCAGCACCCTGGACTCCGTGGGCGATCCGGAACCGCGGATCACCGTGGACCGCCCCGGCCTGCAGACCAGCGTGCAGGACTGGCCCGGCAGGACCGGCCTGTGGCAGATCGGCGTCCCGCCGAGCGGCCCCATGGATGACCTGTCCTTCCGGCTCGGCAACACCGCGCTCGGCAACCCCGAAGGCGCCCCCGGCCTGGAATTCACCATGACCGGGCCCAGCCTGACCTTCACCCACGCCACCACCCTCTGCGTCACCGGCACCGAGGTAACAGTGACGGTTGACGGGACGGAGGTTCCAGCATGGGCGCCGGTGACAGTGCCCGCAGGCGGCACGCTCGACGTCGGCACCGCAGCAGGGCACGGGCTCCGCGGGTACATCCTGTTCCAGGGCGGCCTGGACATTCCGGAGTACCTTGGCAGCGCATCCACCTTCACGCTCGGGCAGTTCGGCGGACACGCCGGACGCGTCCTCCGCACCGGTGACGTCCTCCGCACCGTGAAGCCCGCCGCCGGCACCGCAGTAACAGCGCCGGAAGCAGCGGTGCCCCTCGACAGCCGCCCCGCCCTGACTTCAACCTGGGAACTGGCCGTGGCCGAAGGCCCGCACGGCGCCCCGGAATTCTTCCAGCGCGAAGACATCGAGGAACTGTACGCCGCCGAGTACGAGGTGCACTTCAACTCCGCCCGCACCGGCGTCCGGCTGACCGGTCCCAAACCCCGCTGGGCAAGGACCGACGGCGGCGAGGCCGGCCTGCACCCGTCCAACATCCACGACACCGCCTACTCCGTGGGCGCCCTCGACTTCACCGGCGACACCCCCATCCTGCTCGGCCCGGACGGCCCCAGCCTGGGCGGTTTCGTCTGCCCCGTCACCGTGGTGACGGCCGACCGCTGGAAGCTCGGCCAGCTCCGGCCGGGGGACAAGGTCCGGTTCGTTCCCATCGAAGTCAGCCAGGCACCGTCCGCCAGGGACCTCGGGCCCGGCCGGCAGCTGGTGCTGCCGGGTGACGCCGGCTGGTCGGCAGAGCTGTCAGGCAACCTGTCAGCGCACCTGCCAACAAAGACTGCAGCAGCGCCGGCAGGCAGGCGCGCCGGGCGGGGAGACGGCGACGACGGCGTGCTGGGCCGGGTCCCGGAAGGCGCCGGACGGCCGGCAGTCACCTACCGCCGCTCCGGCGATGACAACCTGCTCGTGGAATACGGCGAGATGGTCCTGGACCTGGGGCTGCGCGCCAGGGTGCACGCCCTGCACCAGCACCTCGAACAGCTCCGCGTGCCCGGAATTGTGGACCTGACCCCCGGGATCCGGTCCCTCCAGATCAAGGTGGAGCCGTCGGTCCTGACCACCAAGCGGCTGCTGGGCCTCGTCCAGGAGATTGAGGCGGCACTGCCCGCGAGCTCCGAACTGGTGGTTCCCAGCCGCACCGTCCGGCTGCCGCTGTCCTGGGATGATCCGGCAACGCGGGAAGCCATTGAGCGCTACATGGCCGGCGTCCGTGATGACGCGCCGTGGTGCCCCTGGAACATCGAGTTCATCCGCCGGATCAACGGACTGGACTCCGTCAACGACGTCTTCGACACCGTCTTCAACGCGGAATACCTGGTCCTGGGCCTCGGGGATGTCTACCTCGGCGCCCCGGTGGCCACGCCGCTGGATCCGCGGCACCGGCTGGTGACCACCAAGTACAACCCGGCCCGCACCTGGACACCGGAGAACGCGGTGGGCATCGGCGGGGCCTACATGTGCATTTACGGCATGGAAGGCCCCGGCGGCTACCAGTTCGTCGGCCGCACCACCCAGGTGTGGTCGCGCTACGCGGACTCCGCTCCGTTCGAGCCGGGCTCACCCTGGCTGCTGCGCTTCTTCGACCGGATCTCGTGGTACCCGGTCAGCCCCGAGGAACTCCTTGACCTGCGTGCCGATATGGCCGCCGGCAGGGGCCGCGGCGTCGAGATCGAGGAGGGCACCTTCTCCCTGGCCGAGCATGAGCTGTTCCTTGAGGAAAACCGTGAGTCCATCGCGGCATTCCGCGAGACGCAGGGCGCGGCTTTTGCGGTGGAACGGCAGGCATGGGCCGACGCCGGCGAGTTCGACCGCGCGGAGGCGCTGGCCGCCGTCGTGGCCCCCGCGGCAGACGATGTAGTGGTTCCGGATGGCGGGTCACTTGTGTCGGCGCCGTTTGCCGCCAGCGTCTGGAAGGTTGATGTTGGAGTCGGGGACCGGGTAATCAAGGGCCAGCCGCTGGTTTCCCTCGAGGCCATGAAGATGGAAACGGTGCTGGAAGCGCCCTGCGACGGCGTGGTGCTCCGCGTCCTGCCGGCCGCCGGTTCGCAAGTGGTGGCGGGCGAGGCCGTGGTGGTTCTCGGCAGCGATGACCTGGAGCCTGCGGACCTGGATGCCCCGGAACTGGAAGAGGCAGCAGTATGAGCAACCCCACCACCGGTACGGCCACAGCGCGGGTCAAGGCGGCGCTCGCCGCCGTCGAAGCAGTGGACCGTCCCGAAATCTGGATCACCCTCCGCGGTGAGGCGGAGCTGCTGGCCGAGGCAGCTGGCATCGACGCGGCCGTAGCCGATGGCGCCGACCTGCCGCTCGCCGGGCTCCTGCTGGCCGTCAAGAACAACGTGGACGTGGAGGGCATCCCCACGACGGCGGCGTGCCCCGGTTTCGCCTACGTGCCGGAGAAGGACGCCGACGCGGTGGCCCGGCTCCGGGCCGCCGGCGCACTGGTCCTCGGTGCCACCAACCTGGACCAGTTCGCCACCGGGCTCGTCGGCACGCGCAGCCCGTATGGTGCTGTCCGGGACTCCCGCCGCCCGGAGTTCATCTCCGGCGGCTCCAGCTCCGGCTCCGCGGTGGCAGTGGCGCTGGGCCTGGTGGACATAGCCATCGGTACGGACACTGCAGGATCAGGCCGGGTGCCGGCGGGGCTGCAGGGGATCGTGGGAATCAAGCCGACGCTGCACGTTGTGTCCACCACCGGCGTAGTGCCTGCCTGCCGGTCGTGGGACGCCGTCACCATCTTTGCCCGCCAGCTGTCCACGGCGGAGCTTGCGATGGGAGTGATGGCCGGCGGCGCGCGGACCTGGCCCAGCGATACCCGGCTGGCAGCACCGGCGACGCCCCGCGTGGCCTACCCCGCCAGCCTGCCCGCCCTTCCGGACTCCTGGGCAGCAGAGTTCGGACGCCAGGTGGACCGGCTCCGCGACTCGGGCGTGGACGTCCGGCCCATCGAATTCGACGCCTTCCTGGACGCGGCGCGGCTGCTGTACGACGGAGCCCTGGTGGCCGAGCGCCATGCCGCGGTGGGCACGTTCATTGAAACGGCCGACGCCGGCACGGACGGGCAGGCGGGCATCGACCCCACGGTGGGCGGAATCATCCGGGCGGCCGGCACGTTGCCCGCCCACCACTACGTTGCGGACACCGCCAAACTGGAAGAACTGAAACGCAGGGCGATGGCAGGGCTGGAAGGCTTCGACGCCCTGCTGGTGCCCACGGCGCCGTTCCACCCCACGCTGGCCGAGGTGGCCGCCAACCCTGTGGGGGTGAACTCCCTCCTGGGCACCTACACGAACTTCTGCAACCTGTTCGGCCTCTGCGCGGTGGCCGTCCCGGCAGGCGTGGTGGAAGGTTCCCAGTTCGGGCTGACAGTGGTGGGCCGGACCTTTGACGACGCAGTCGCCGCTGACATCGCCCGCAGGATCGAAACAACCCCCGCCGCACCGGAACTCTTTGCTGCCGGCGCAGTACCGGCAGTGACGGCGGCAGCCGGCCAGCCGTCGTCGTCCGTTCCCTGGCCGGTGGCTGCCGGTGCTGTGGCGGTCCCGCTGGTTGTGGTCGGTGCCCACCGGAAGGGCCAGCCGCTGGCTCCGCAGCTGGAGGAACTCGGGGCGGTCTGGGATGGCCCCGTCCGGACGGCCGCCCGCTACCGCATGGTGTCCCTGGACACCATGCCGCCCAAGCCGGGCGTCTACCGGTCCGACGACGGCGCGGAGCTCGTGGGTGAACGGTGGCTTCTGTCGCCTGCGGGGCTGGGCTCGTTCCTGGCGTCCCTTCCCGAACCGATGCTGCTCGGATCCGTGCAGCTCTCCGACGGTTCAACCGCCGTAGGGTTCGCCTGCGACGCCGTGGCCGCCGCCGGCGGCGAGGACATCACGCGCTTTGGTGACTGGCTGGCGGACCGGAAGGAGCTCGCGAGCCCTTGAAATACTCCGAGATATCGGCGACGAGTTCATTGACGGCCGCGGGGATGGAGCCGTGGAAGCCTTTGGGGGAGAGCTCGTAGGTGCTGCCGGGGACGGCGGCGTGCAGCCGCTCCGCCGTGACCTTGTAGTAGCTGGGGCTCTTGCCGCCGGCCATGAAATGGGTCGAGGCGGGCAGCACGCTGAAGTCCCTGGCATGGTCGGCCTCGTTGTAGGCGGCGCGCAGCTCGCCCACGCCGCTGGGCATGACGTCCCGGAACATCCTGTTGATTCTGGTGTTCGAGACCAGCGCCATCAGCCCGGCCAGGACCGGCTCCGGAATCCTGGCCAGGGCAGTGCCGGGGCTGGTGGCCTTCTTCATGTGCGCCAGTGCGTGGCCCACCTTGCCGTTGTTGACGGCGTCCTCGAACCCGTCCAGCCAGGCGGTGTCGATGCTTCCGTCGATATTCACGGCGGCGTCGTACACCGCGAGCTTGTCCGGCACGTAGGAGGTTCCGGTGAACTCCTGGACGGCGTTCAGGGCAACCGCCCCGCCCAGGCTGTGGCCCAGGATGTTCCGGGCTCCCGTGGCATCAAGGACAGTCCGCACGTCTGCGATTTCGGTGGCCATCGAGTAGTCGGCAGGCTGTTCCGATGAACTGCCGCGGCCGCGGCGGTCATACACGTCCACCGCCCAGCCGTCGCCCAGGCCCTTCGCCAGCGCCACCGAAAACGGCCGGTAGATCAGTGCGGTCAGGAACGCTCCGCCGATCAGCACCACGCGGCGTTCTCCCGGGGCATCAACGGTGCCGTAACTGTATAAGGCCAGGCGGCCGCCGTCGTGCGTTGCAATGACCTGTTCTTTCACCACCCCATCGTAGGCGGGAGCCGGGGGAGCAGCCGCGAAGCCGGGCCAGCCCAACTCCCGGTAAACTTGATGACTGTGACTTCCCAAAACACCCCCGCCCCCAAGAACGCCCCAGAGCCCCTCGACGCCAGCGAGCAGATGCGGATCCGCATGGAGAAGCGCGCCAAGCTGATTGAGCGCGGCTCGGAGGCGTACCCGGTGGGCGTGGAACGGACCCACTCCCTCGCCGAAATCCGTGAAAAGTACGCCCACCTCGAGGCGGACGACACCACGGGCGACATTGTGGGCGTCACCGGCCGCGTGGTCTTCGTCCGCAACACCGGCAAGCTGTGCTTCGCCACGCTCCAGGAGGGCGGCACGGACGGCAAGGGAACCCGGCTGCAGGCCATGCTCAGCCTCGCCAACATCGGCGAGGAAGCGCTCGCCGACTGGAAAGCCCTGGTGGACCTCGGCGACCATGTGTTCATCAAGGGCGAGGTGATTTCCTCCCGCCGCGGCGAACTGTCCATCATGGCCGAATCCTGGACCATGGCCTCCAAGGCCCTCCGTCCGCTGCCGGTGCTGCATGCCGAGCTGAACGAGGAAACCCGCGTCCGCCAGCGCTACGTGGACCTGATGGTCCGCGACGAAGCCCGCGAAATGGTCTACACGCGTGCCGCCATCACCCGGTCCATCCGCGAAACGCTCTTCCGCCACAACTATGTCGAGGTGGAAACGCCCATCCTGAACCTGGTCCACGGCGGCGCGCTGGCACGGCCGTTCGAGACGCACATGAACGCCTTCGACCAGAAGATGACCCTGCGCATCGCGACGGAGCTTTACCTCAAGCGTGCCGTGGTGGGCGGCATCGACCGCGTCTACGACATGGGCCGCGTGTTCCGCAACGAGGGCGTGGACTCCACCCACAGCCCCGAGTTCACCACCCTGGAGTGCTACGAGGCGTGGGCGGACCAGTTCGTTATGGCTGAACGCATCAAGGAGATCATCCTCGACGCCGCAGACGCCGTGGGTGCGGGCCGCACTATCCAGACGGACGCCGGGGAGATCAACCTCGACGGCGAGTGGGCCTGGCTGGCGGTCTACCCCGGGCTGTCCGACGCCGTTGGGCAGGAAGTCACGCCGGATACTCCGCTTGAGGTGCTTCGCGGAATCGCTGAGAAGCACGACGTCAAGGTCGATCCCAAGTGGGACGCTGAAAAGCTGGTGGTGGAACTCTTCGGCGAAATCGTGGAGCCCACCCTGCTGAACCCCACTTTCGTCTACGACTACCCGCCCTCCGCGCAGCCGCTGGCCCGCCCGCACCGCGAGGACGGCCGGCTCATCGAGGCCTGGGACCTGATCATCGGCGGCATGGAGCGCGGCACCGCCTTCTCGGAGCTGATCGACCCCGTCATCCAGCGCGAACGGCTCACCGAGCAGTCACGCCATGCCGCGGCCGGCGACGACGAGGCCATGCAGCTGGACGAGGACTTCCTGCGCGCGCTTGAGTACGGCGCCCCGCCCATGGGCGGCATCGGCCTCGGAATCGACCGCCTGGTGATGCTCTTCACCGGTGCGGGTATCCGGGAAACCATCCTCTTCCCCCTGCTGAAGCCCGAAGGGCACTGATCATGGAATACGTGGCAGTCCTCCTGCCTTCGCTGGTGGTGGGCCTCATCTTCTGGTTCGCCATGAGGGCAATCTTCAATGCGGACAAGTCCGAGCGCCAGGCGGAGGCCCGGGCCCAGGCTGAAGCCGATGCCCGCGCCGCGCAGCGTCCTGACGGGCCGCCGGCGGACCGTCCGGACGCCGAATCAAAATAGATAAAAACCCCTAATCTCCTGCCTTTATCCCCAAGGAACCATTAGGCGCTTTGACGCGTTGCCATAAAAAGAGTCATACTTTTAAAGGAAACATCCTGCTTTTCTGAAAACCGACCCTTTCCAAGAGGAAGACCTTTAATGGCACAGAAAGTAAACATCATCCTCGTTGATGATCTGGATGGGGGATCCGCAGACGAGAATGTAAAGTTTGGCCTCGATGGGGCCAACTACGAGATTGACCTCTCGGCGGCCAATGCCGCTGAACTCCGGTCTTCGCTTGAGCGGTTTATTGCCGCAGCGCGAAAGGCTTCCGGTGGCCG
The DNA here is from genome assembly GCF_029222765.1 of Arthrobacter sp. Cr_A7. Lineage (NCBI taxonomy): Bacteria > Bacillati > Actinomycetota > Actinomycetes > Micrococcales > Micrococcaceae > Arthrobacter > Arthrobacter sp. Cr_A7. Next base: position 13,380 of record NZ_JARHXQ010000298.1, read on the forward strand.
CGCCGCCACCCGCACCAAGGCTGCTCCTTCCGGAGGCCGCAGCCACGATTCAGCACAGATTCGCCAATGGGCGCGGGATAACGGCTACACCGTTAACAGCCGCGGCCGAATTCAGGCCGAAATCCAGGAAGCCTACCAAAAGGCAAATTCCTAGCCGCAGGCCCGGTGCCCGTATTAAGCCCTGCTTCCCCTCACCGGGAAGCAGGGCTTTTTCGGTTCCGCAAACGCTAAAAACCAAGGCGGCCCGCCGTCGTCGTAATTAATCCAAACTTTTGGGGTGGCGGGGTTAGCTGCTCCTCTTTCCTTCATGCAGGGATCAACTCACCAGTTCCGTCGTCAAAGGGGCCCTGGCACCCACAGCAGCCAGTCCGTGAGGCCGGCCTGTACGCGGCAGGGAAGGGTCCTGCCGATATTCCCGCAACCCCTCCGGTTTCCCCTGTGGCGAACACGCTCCACAAGTCCGGGCCCGCCACGTAGCATCAAAGTACGTCGTAGCTAGGAGTGTGGCGAAATGTTTGAGCGATTTACGGACCGTGCCCGTCGCGTAGTTGTGCTTGCCCAAGAAGAGGCACGCATGCTGAACCACAATTACATCGGTACCGAACACATCCTCTTGGGTCTGATCCATGAGGGTGAGGGCGTTGCCGCCAAAGCTCTTGAGTCCTTGAGCATTTCGCTCGACGGCGTTCGCGAGCAGGTGCAGGAGATCATCGGACAGGGCCAGCAGGCGCCGTCCGGCCACATCCCCTTCACCCCCCGTGCCAAGAAGGTACTGGAGCTCTCGCTGCGCGAGGCACTCCAGCTGGGCCACAACTACATCGGCACGGAGCACATCCTGCTCGGCCTCATCCGTGAGGGTGAAGGTGTTGCCGCGCAGGTGCTGGTCAAGCTTGGCGCCGACCTGAACAGGGTCCGCCAGCAGGTCATCCAGCTGCTTTCGGGCTACCAGGGCAAGGAGACCACCGGTGCAGGCGTTGGTTCGGGCCAGCCCGAAGGCGCCCCTGCCGGTTCCGTTGTCCTGGACCAGTTCGGCCGCAACCTGACCCAGGCTGCCCGCGAGAACAAGCTGGACCCGGTCATCGGACGCGAGCAGGAGATGGAACGCGTCATGCAGGTCCTCTCCCGCCGAACCAAGAACAACCCGGTCCTCATCGGCGAGCCCGGCGTCGGCAAGACTGCCGTCGTCGAAGGCCTGGCCCAGGCCATTGTCCGCGGCGACGTACCGGAAACCATCAAGGACAAGCAGCTCTACACGCTGGACCTTGGCTCCCTGGTGGCCGGCTCCCGTTACCGTGGTGACTTCGAAGAGCGCCTGAAGAAGGTCCTCAAGGAGATCCGCACCCGCGGCGACATCATCCTCTTCATTGACGAGATCCACACGCTCGTTGGTGCCGGTGCCGCCGAGGGCGCCATCGATGCTGCATCCATCCTGAAGCCCATGCTGGCCCGCGGTGAGCTGCAGACCATCGGTGCCACCACGCTGGACGAGTACCGCAAGCACATCGAAAAGGACGCTGCGCTGGAGCGCCGCTTCCAGCCGATCCAGGTCAAGGAACCCTCCGTGGCACACGCCATCGAGATCCTCAAGGGCCTGCGTGACCGCTACGAGGCACACCACCGCGTCACCATCACCGACGGCGCCCTGGCCTCCGCTGCCAGCCTCGCCGAGCGCTACATCTCGGACCGGTTCCTGCCGGACAAGGCGATCGACCTGATCGACGAGGCAGGCGCACGGCTGCGCATCCGCCGCATGACCGCTCCGCCGGAGCTGAAGGCCATGGACGAGCGCATCGCCAAGCTGAAGATGGAGAAGGAGTCCGCGATTGACGCGCAGGACTTCGAAGGTGCCGCTGCGCTCCGCGACAAGGAGCAGAAGATGATTTCCGAGCGCTCGGAGAAGGAGCGCCACTGGAAGTCCGGCGGCATGGACGACATCTCCGAGGTGGATGAGGATCTCATCGCCGAGGTGCTGGCCAACTCCACCGGCATCCCCGTTTTCAAGCTGACCGAGGAAGAGTCCTCGCGCCTGCTGAAGATGGAAGACGAACTGCACAAGCGCGTGGTCGGCCAGAACGAGGCCATCAAGGCCCTGTCGCAGGCCATCCGCCGCACCCGTGCAGGGCTTAAGGACCCCAAGCGTCCCGGCGGCTCGTTCATCTTCGCCGGCCCCACCGGCGTCGGCAAGACCGAGCTGGCCAAGGCACTCGCGGAGTTCCTGTTCGGTGAAGAGGATGCCCTCATCACGCTGGACATGTCCGAATACTCGGAGAAGCACACCGTCTCGCGGCTCTTCGGTGCCCCTCCGGGCTACGTGGGCTACGAGGAAGGCGGCCAGCTGACCGAGAAGGTCCGCCGCCGTCCGTTCTCCGTGGTGCTGTTCGACGAAGTTGAGAAGGCCCACGCTGACCTTTTCAACTCGCTGCTGCAGATCCTGGAAGACGGCCGCCTGACCGACTCCCAGGGCCGCGTGGTGGACTTCAAGAACACCGTGATCATCATGACCACGAACCTGGGTACCCGGGACATCTCCAAGAGCGTTGCCACCGGCTTCCAGTCGGGCACCGACACGCAGACCGGCTACAACCGCATGCGTGCCCGTGTGACGGAGGAGCTCAAGCAGCACTTCCGCCCCGAGTTCCTGAACCGTGTTGATGACGTTGTGGTGTTCCCGCAGCTGACCCAGGACGAGATCATCGAGATCGTGGACCTGTTCGTCACCCGCCTGGAGAAGCGCCTCAAGGACAAGGACATGGGCATTGAGCTCACGCCCGCGGCCAAGGTGCTCCTCGCAACCCGCGGCTACGATCCCGCCATGGGTGCCCGGCCGCTGCGCCGCACCATCCAGCGCGAGATCGAGGACCAGCTCTCCGAGAAGATCCTGTTCGGCGAGATCCACGCCGGCGACATCGTCGTAGTGGACGTGGAAGGCGACGGCGACGACGCCAAGTTCACGTTCGCCGGCAACGCCAAGCCGCGCATCCCGGAAATCGCCCCGAGCGTCTAAAGCATCACCGTAAGGCCCCGCCAGCTCCCAGAGCAGGCGGGGCCTTCCGCTTTTAACCCGCACCACTCAAAGGTTGAGTCCGCGGGTCCCGTGGCTGGGCCTGGTGCCGTTCCGTGGTTGCGTCCGGTGCCGGCCATCAGAGATTTCCCGGCGCCTGCTCGTTCCTCGCTTTGACGGCGCCTACATAAATCCCTGATGCCCGGCACCTCGTGCGTCCCCACCCTCTGCAGGCATTGGATGGCGGCACAAGCGGCTTTGACCCGCATAACCGTTGCTGCCCAACACCGTTCAAGCGGGGCAGGGCCGCTCTTACGGAAAGCCTTTGATTGCGGATCGTTCCCGAGCACAAGCGCAGGTGCCGGGGTTATTTGTGTAGCTTGCTTAGGGCCCACGCTGGCAGGGTTCCCTGGCCGAGCTTGCGAGGCTAGGGGGCCAGTGGGGATGGAGGAGCAGCAAGCGGCAAATGACGCCGGGGCCGGAGCGGACCCAGCCACGGAGGCGCACGCACATGACACTTTGTGATGTGGGGCACAGTCGGGTTGAATCAGGGGCATGGCTATCGAGAACCCGGTGATCCCGGACGAGCAACCTTTGACCCCTTTCCATGACCTTGACCATTACCTGTCCATCCCACGGGTGAGTGGGCTGAGCCTTAGCCCGGACGGCACCCGGCTGGTTACTACCGTGGCCACCCTGAACGGTAAAGGCACCGAGTACGCCACGGCACTGTGGGAGCTGGATCCCGCGGGGCAGAAGCATGCCAGGCGAATCACGCGGAGCGCCAAGGGTGAGGCGGGTGCCGCCTTCGCTGCCAATGGCGATGTGTATTTCACCTCCGCGCGACCCGACCCCGAGAACCCGGACGAGGATCCCGTCAGTGCCCTCTGGCTGCTCCCTGCCGACGGCGGCGAGGCCCGGGTGGTTCTCAGCCGGCCCGGCGGTGTGGGGAGCGTGCTGACGGCGAGGAACGCGGGCTCAGTATTCGTCACGGCGGAGATCCTGGCCGGTTCCGTCGACGAGGAAGATGACGCCCGCCGCCGCAAAGCACGCAAGGACAACAAAGTCTCGGCCATCCTGCACAGCGAATATCCCGTGCGGTACTGGGACTCCGACCTTGGCCCCGGCCAGCCCCGGATCTTCGCCGTCGAACCGGGCGAGGATAAGGCGGCCGGCAAGCCCGCAACAGTGGATGCCACCGCGCCCCTGGTCCTGCGCAACCTGACGCCCGGCGCCGGTCCCCGGCTGCGGGAGGCGGAAACCGTCACCAGCCCCGACGGCCGGACCATCTTCACCAGCTACACCAAACCCCTCGCCCGGGCGGACAGCCGGTCCATCCTGGTGGCGGTGGACGTCGCTTCCGGCAACCACGAGGTGCTGCTGGACAGAGAAGGCATGAGTTATTTCCCGGGTCCCGTCAGCCCGGACGGCAGGACCCTGCTGGTGGTGAGCGAGAGCGACTCCACCCCGGGACGTGCCCCTGAGGTCAAGCTGCACCTGCTCGACATTTCCGGGAGTGCGGACGGGGCGGGCCTGCAACCCCTGGCCCACGACTGGGACCGCTGGCCCAAACCGGCAGCCTGGTTGCCGGACGGTTCAGCCGTCCTGGTCACCGCGGACGACGACGGCGCGTCGCCGCTTTTCCGGATCAGCGTTCCGGCGGCTGCCGCGGAAGTGAGCGTCACCCGGGTGACGCAGGACGCCGCGGCGTACACCGACGTCGTGGTTTCGCCGGAGGGCCGCAGCGCCTACGCCCTCCGCAGCTCGTACGAGTTCCCGCCGGAGGCGGTACGCATCAACCTGCAGACCGGGGAAACCACGAGGCTGCCGGCACCTGCGGAGCGGCCCGCCTGTGCGGGCAGGCTTGAGCGCATTGCCGCGACGGCTGCGGACGGTTCCCGCGTCCCCGCCTACCTTGCACTGCCCGATGGTGCTTCAGCTGAAAGTCCGGCGCCGATGCTGCTCTGGATCCACGGCGGGCCGCTGGGCTCGTGGAACGCCTGGACCTGGCGCTGGAACCCGTGGCTGCTGACGGCCCGGGGCTATGCTGTGCTGCTGCCTGACCCGGCGCTGTCCACAGGCTACGGCCAGGCGTACATCCAGCGCGGCTGGGGCTCCTGGGGCAAGGCGCCTTTCACGGACCTCATGGCGGTGACGGATGCCGCCGTCGGCCGCCCTGACATTGACGCGGAGAGGATTGCGGCCATGGGTGGCTCATTCGGCGGTTACATGGCCAACTGGGTGGCCGGGCAAACGGACCAGTTCAGGGCCATCGTCACCCACGCCAGCCTGTGGGCCCTCGACCAGTTCGGTCCCACCACGGACGCCTCCCAATACTGGCTGAAGGAAATGACCGGGGAGATGGCCCTGGACAACTCTCCGCACCTGCACGTGGAAAAGATCAGCACCCCCATGCTGGTCATCCACGGGGACAAGGACTACCGGGTACCCATCGGGGAAGGCCTCCGGCTCTGGTACGAGCTGCTGTCCAAATCCCAGCTCGCAGCAGACCAGGACGGCCAGACGCCCCACCGCTTCCTGTACTTCCCGGACGAGAACCACTGGGTCCTCCAGCCACAGCACGCCAAAGTCTGGTACGGCGTCGTAGAGCACTTCCTGGCCCGGCACGTCCTGGACCAGGATCTGCCTCTGCCTGCTGATCTGGGGCTCTAGTTCTTTTCGGCTGAGTCCGGCGGGAAGGCTGGGACATTTACCGCTTGCTGCTCCTTCGTCGCTTTGACGCAAGCTACGTAAATGTCCCAGCCTTCCCGACTCGTGCCGAAAGTGCTGAGAGCGGTGCAGTTGTAGCCCGCCCGTCCCGCACCGTCAGCCTTTTGTATTTGGAGTTAGGGTGCGTCTACCGTTTCGAGGTGCTCGTCCTGCTCCTTTTGCCGGCCTTTTTGCGTGCGACCGTACTTGAAGTGGAAGTAGGCGTAGCAGGCTGCCACGAAGGGGATGCCGAAGTAGAGGGCGGTGGCCTGGGTGGGGTCGAAGCCGATGCCTATCAGGGAGATCAGGCACAGGACGAATGCCACGATGGGCAGCAGCGGAAACAGTGGTGCTTTGTATGCGAGGTCTGCGGTGCGGCCTCCTGACCGCACAAAAGCACGGCGGTGGAAGAAGTGGGATGCCGTGATGGACATCCACACCCCCACCGTGGCGAACCCGGCGATCGACACAAGCACTAGGTACACGGTGGTGGGGGCCACCACACTGCTCACCAGGGACGCCAGGCCGCCCAGCATGCTGACGCACAGGGCAAGCATGGGAATTCCACGTTTTGTCAGTTTCCCCAGCGCCTTGGGTGCATGTCCTTCATCCGCAAGGGAGAAAAGCATCCGCGCGCAGGAAAACAGGCCGCAGTTTCCCGCGGACAAAAGGGCGGTGATGATGACGAAATTCATGACGTCGGCGGCGTAGGGAATGCCGAGCTGTGAGAAGACGGTGACAAAGGGGCTTGCCTCCAACGAGGCGTCCTCGTATGGAACAGTGCAGGTAATCACAGTAATGGCACCAACGAAGAAAATCAGCAGGCGAATAACGGTGGTCCGCATCGCTTTGGGGATGTTGACGGCGGGATTGGCGGTTTCTCCGGCGGCAACGCCAATTAGCTCCGAACCGGAAAACGCGTAAAACACGGCAAGCGTGGTGATGAGGACACCAGTAATTCCATTGGGAAACAGTCCTTGGGGGGTATTCAGGTTCTCGCCGAGGAAGGGGTAAGCATTTTCAGCCAGCGGGTGGAAACCAAACAACGCCGCCCCGCCCAGGACGATCAGCCCGATGACTGCGCTTACCTTGATCAGCGCAAACCAGAATTCGGATTCACCGAAGACCCGCGACGAAATCGCATTCAGCGTGAACAGGACCGCGGCAAAAATAAAGCACCAGATCCAGACATCCACCTCCGGAAACCAGCGCTGCATCAAAAGTCCCGCAGCGGTGAATTCAGAGCCAAGGGCAACTGCCCAGCAGAGCCAGTAAAGCCACGCGGTGGCAAACCCGGTCGCGGGGCCAATGGACCTCGCCGCGTAGATGTGGAAAGCTCCGGACACAGGATAGGCAACGGCGAGTTCGCCCAGGCAGGCCATCACCATGTAGACCACGGCCGCCCCGATCAGGTAGGCGATGATGGCGCCGAGCGGGCCGGCCTGGGCGATCGTGTAGCCGGAGCTAAGGAAGAGGCCGGAACCAATGACACCTCCCATCGCGATCATCACCAGGTGGCGGGCCTCCATGGAGCGCCGTAAGCCGCGTTTCTCGCTGTGCTCCTGGTCGCGCTTCGGTGGGGTGTCGGACAGGGTGGGGGAGCCTAAAGCCATTTTTCCTCCGGGGTGGGCATCATTGCCCATCGGCGTGACGGGGGTAACACCGGAAACACTCCTTGTTCGGCGTCCACCTGCGCAAACGCAACCGCGGCACATCTCAGAACTCTGTGCAGTCACACCCATATCCGACTACTGAGCATAAGCAGAACTTCAACTCAACCGCCTCATGAAGCGTCTGCTGCTCATCTCCGCTCCGGCGCCGGCGCCATTTGCCGCTTGCTGCTCCTCCGTCGCTTTGACGCAAGCTACACAAATGACCCCGGTGCCCTCGCTTGTGCCGCACAAGGTGCAGCCTGGCAGGCATTTGTGTAGGCGCCGTCAAAGCGAGGAACGAGCAGGCGCCGGCAAAGGTCTGGTTGGCGGCACCGACCTGCCCCTCCCGCGGAAACGGGAGTAGGCGTTCGGTTGGCGGGTGGTCGGCTTGATCGAACTAGGATTGGCCTGTGACTGACTCCTTCCATATCCGGCCTGCCCGCACGAGTGATGTGTCCGCCATCAAGAAGCTGGTGGCGCCTTTGGCGGACCAGCGGATCCTGATGGCGAAGGAGACGGTGGCCTACTACGAAAGCCTGCAGGAGTTCCGGATTGCGGAGTCCAGTGACGGCGACGTCATCGGCTGCGGGGCGCTGCACGTCATGTGGGAGGACCTGGCGGAGGTGCGCACCCTGGCGGCCTCGGAGGACTGGCGCGGCAGGGGAGTGGGGCACGTGCTGGTGGAGAGCCTGCTGGACGAAGCCCGCGCCCTGGGTGTGGCACGCGTCTTCTGCCTGACCTTTGAGGTGGACTTCTTCAAGCGCCACGGCTTCGAGGTCATGGCGGACCAGTCTGCGGTGGACCCGGTGGTGTATTCAGAACTCCTCCGCTCCCACGACGAAGGCGTTGCCGAATTCCTGGACCTTGCCCGGGTCAAGCCGAACACCTTGGGCAACACCCGCATGATCAGGTTCCTTTAGGACCGCGCGGAACCGGGTCAGGGGCGCGAGCGCGGGGTCGTCCCATCGTGCCTAGTACTGTGCCGGATTATGGATGATTTTTCGGCCCTTCCTATCCATCCATTCGATGGATAAACTGGTTGAGGCTTGCTGGGGAGCGGCCCAACTAGTGAAAGCCAGAAATGCACAATCCCCCTACCCATACGGCAAAAACCGAACTGCAGCTGCTTGTCCGCGGCCTGGTTTATGCCCCCGGCGACGCTTCCTACGAATCAGAAGCCGCAGCCTTCAATCTCGCCACCCGGCACACGCCGGACCTGGTCCTGGCCGCAGTCAACGCCGATGACGTCGTGGCTGCGGTCAAGTGGGCCTCTGCCCGCAACATGTCCATTTCCGTCCAGTCCACCGGCCATGGCACCGCGAACGCCATCACTGACGGGCTCCTTATCAGCACCCGCTACATGCTGGAGCTATCCATCGATCCGGAGGAGCAGACTGCCCACGTTGGGGCCGGCGTCCGCTGGCGCGACGTCCTCCATGCGGCTGCACCCTACGGGCTGACCGGCCTGCACGGGTCCACCACCGACGTCGGCGTGATTGGTTACACCCCTGGCGGCGGCTTGCCGCTCATGGGCCGCAAATACGGCTTCGCCTCTGACCATGTCCTGGCTTTTGACCTGGTCGCGCCCGACGGCGAACTGCGGCGTGTGGACGCCGTCAGCGAGCCGCGACTGTTCTCCCTGCTTCGCGGCGGCAAGGGCAACTTCGGAATCGTCACCGCAATGGAGCTCTCTCTCTTCCCGGCCGGCCAACTGTATGCCGGCGGCATTTTTTACGACGGCGCTCACGCCAAAGACGTCCTGGCCAGCTAGCAGCGTCACATACGGCAGGCATTGGCTTTATTCGAGTTGATGGATAAACTACTCGAGGCCAGGAATGGGGGGCCTCAGGAAAGGGACAGTCATTGGGGGCTGTCCCTTTGCTGCGTCTGCCTCCCACCAGCGGAAATCTACCGTCGCGCGGTGTGCCGGTAGTAGGGTCAAAGGGATACCCTCCAGGAACACGGCCAGGAGCACCGCCATGAAAAAGCTCATCAACGATCCGCGGTCTGTCGTCGAAGAATCTGTCCAGGGCTTCGGCCTGGCGCACGCAGGCCTGGTCACCGTCAGCACGGACCCAACGTTCATCACCCGCAAGGACGCGCCGGTGAACCGGAAGGTCGGGCTGGTTTCCGGAGGGGGCAGTGGCCACGAGCCGCTGCACGCAGGCTTCGTGGGGCAGGGAATGCTCGACGCCGCCGTGCCGGGGGCGGTGTTCACCTCACCGACGCCGGACCAGATCCTTCCCGCAACCCTCGCTGTGAACTCAGGCGCCGGCGTCGTGCATATCGTCAAGAACTACACCGGCGACGTGTTGAACTTCGAGACGGCTGCCGAACTGGCCGAAGCGGAAGGCGTTAGTGTCCGCACCGTCCTTGTCAACGACGACGTCGCCGTCGAGGATTCCCTGTACACGGCAGGGCGCCGCGGCGTGGGAGGAACACTGCTGGTGGAGAAGATTGCCGGCGCCGCCGCCGAACGGGGCGACGACCTGGAATCCGTGGCCGGCATCGGTGAGCGCGTCAATGCGAACGTTGGCACGATGGGCGTGGCCCTCTCCGCCTGCACCGTTCCCCACGCCGGGTCACCCAGCTTTGACCTTGGCGAGGATGAGATAGAGATCGGGATCGGAATCCACGGGGAGCCGGGCCGGCACCGCATCCCCATGGAAAATGCGGACGGAATCACCGAACGCCTGCTTGAGCCGGTCCTGGGTGACCTGAAAGTCCAGCCGGGCGACAAGGTGCTGCTCTTCGTCAACGGGATGGGCGGCACTCCGCTCAGCGAGCTGTATATCGTCTACCGGCGGGCCGCGCAGATCCTGGCGGACAGGGGAGCCGTGGTGGAACGCTCACTCGTGGGGAACTACATCACAGCCCTGGAGATGCAGGGCTGCTCCATCTCCGTCCTCCGGCTGGACGATGAACTGACCGAACTGTGGGACGCGCCCGTGCACACCGCAGCGCTGCGCTGGGGCGTGTAGCCGTGGTGCTGGATGTTGTGTGGGCAGTCAAATGGCTGACGCTGTGCGCCCAGGCCATGGCCGAGCACCGCGTTGAACTGATTGAGCTTGACCGCGCAATCGGTGACTCCGACCATGGCGAGAACATGGACCGCGGCTTCCAGGCCGTGCTGGACAAGCTGGCCGAAGCCGCGCCGGAAACACCCGGTGCGGCCCTGAAGCTGACGGCGATGACCCTGATGTCCAAGGTGGGCGGCGCGGCCGGGCCCCTTTACGGTACGGCGTTCCTCCGCGCGGCCGCTGCGCTGGGTGACTCAGCGGAGATCGAACCGGCCGCCTGGGCCGGCGCCCTGGCCGCTGCCCGGGACGGGATCGTGGCCAGGGGCAACGCGGAGCCCGGGGACAAGACGATGGTGGATGCCTGGACGCCCGCAGCCGAGGCTGCCCGGGCCGCTGCCGAGAACGGCGGCCCCGACGTCCTGACCGTTCTGGTGGCGGCTGCGGAGGCTGCTGAAGCCGGGGCTGTGGCCACCGATCCTCTGATGGCGCGGAAGGGCCGGGCCAGTTACCTGGGCGAGCGGAGCATCGGGCACCGGGACCCCGGGGCGGCGTCCACTGCGCTGATTCTTCGGGCTGCGGTGGGGGCGGCTGCGTGACCGTAAGCATTGTGGTGGTCTCCCATAGTGAAAAGATTGCCGACGGCGCCGTGGAACTCGCCGCCCAAATGGCGCCCGACGTCGTGATCGTCGCAGCCGGCGGCACCAGCGACGGCAGGATCGGCACCAGCCTTGAGAAGGTGCTGGCCGCCCTGGACCAGGCCGCCGGCAACGACGGCGCCGTGATCCTCACGGACCTGGGGTCGGCGGTCATGACGGCGGAGTCCGCCCTGGAGTTCGCGGACAGCCCGGCCGGTGTGGTCCTGGCGGACGCGCCGCTGGTAGAGGGGCTGGTGGCGGCCGCCGTCGCGGCGCAGGGCGGAGCGGACCTCCAGGCGGTCCGGCGCGCTGCGGAGACAGCGGGTGGCCCGCCGCGGCGTACCGACGTTCCGCCGCAGCAGGTAGTGGAGGAGGGCTCGGTCACCGGCCAGGGTCCGGCCTGCACCGGCGAGTTCGAACTCATCAACCAGGCCGGAATGCATGCGCGGCCGGCGGCGAAGATCGCCGGCGGGCTGTCCTCGCTGGACGCCGAGGTCACCATCAACGGGGTGGACGGCACTTCCATGACGTCGCTCATGACGCTGGCTGCCGGCAAGGGGTCCTTGCTGCATGTTGAAGCGTGGGGCGTGGACGCCGAACGGGCCGTGAACTACGTGGGCGGGCTGGTGCAGGCGGGCTTCGGCGAGCCGTAGGTTATTCCGCGAGTGCCGAATCGCGACATCGCGGTGTGTTCAGGGCATCTTTGGGGAAAGCTGCGAATAAGCTCGATGCCATGGAACGGCTCCACCTTGACGACAACTCCCCCGAAATTGAAGTGCTGGACGGGCAGATGTCTGTGGAGGAGCTGCTCGCCGAACTGGGCCTGGACTGGGATGCCGAAGCTGCGGCTGCCGGTGCCGCGGGGGAAGCGGGACATCCCTTCAGCCAACCTGCACTGTTCTGAATCAAGCCTTCCCGGGTCAGATCCTCTCGCTAAGGCCGGAGGCGTCCAGGGTCACTGATGCAGTGACGAACCTGCCGCACTGCTCCCCGAAGGGGTACTCACCGCGGGGCCGGAAATCAAGGGTGCGGACAGGCAGGGCCGTCCCGTCGGCGGCGGTCCCGGAAGCAGTTACCGTCATGGGCGATTCCGTCAGCGTCTCCAGCATCAGCGCCCCCACTTTGGTGCCGTCCGGCGAAGCCGTTGCGGAACAGACGCCGTCCGGGGTGCAGCCCTGGTCAATTGAGGCGCTCCCGGGATGCAGCTCGACGCCGGATTCCTTGCAGGTGCCGTCCTGGCATGCCTTGAGGTTGAGAGCGCCAACCTGCGGCGCATAGTCCGCCGCGACCGTCACGGAAACAGCCGTCGCCTGCGCGATGGCAGGGCAGGGGACCGCGCCGGGGCCGGGCCCGCATCCGGAGGCGAGTCCCGCCGTCGTCATCAATGCCAAAAGCAGCCCCGGCTTGCGCATACTTCAGCGTAGGACCGGCCCGCGCAAGTGTTCCCCGGAGCGGCCAAACTGGTACCGGCATTGTTATGGCTGCAGGCCTGTCGACAGCCAAAAAGAGACCGGGCGCCGCGTCAGCCCACCGGGAAGATGCCGATGAACCAGAACAGGGCGATGGCAAAGACGGCAAAGAACGGGATGAGGCAGCCGAGCGTGGTCCGCGGGGCCGACGAAACCTGCAGCGATTCATTCGGGTCGGCGGGGTTGTAGGCCACCTCAATGAGCGAACCGGGAACGGGCTGGGCGGCAAGGGAGATCTCGGACCTGCCCATGAACAGGGTGCCACGGGTGTCGGTGAACTGGTAGGTGGGGAAGAAGCGACGGTTCCGGCTGGAGCCGCCGCCGCCGCTTGTCCAACCAGCCACGCTGCCGGTCACTGTAGCCTGCGCCTTCGGCCAGCCCGTCATGAGCTGCTCTTGGCGCCTGGTCTTCCGCGCCGCATGGATCAGTGCAAAGACGGCGGCGGCGACGAACAGCGCCCACACGATGTACAGGATGATTTTCATGGCTTCCCCCCGGCTCCGGTCACCAAGAAGTATGCCAGGTCAGGCATAATTGCACGTCAAATCCTGGTGGGCTCAGGCAGGAAGCCGGTATCCGCCGTCGTGAATTTCGGCGAGTCCGTCCGCGAGCAGCCCCGACAGGGAACGTTCCAGCTGCTCGGGGGGCGGGTTCAGCCGGTGCAGGGCTGCCAGCGGCACGCCGATTCCTTCGGGAGCAAAGCCCAGGTCGGCGGGCTCATGGGTGAACATCTCGGCCGGCACGGGCGTTTCAGCCACGCGCAGCACGGCTATCACGGCGCCGCGGACCTGGCGGTCAGTGCCGTGCCAGGCCTGGCCTTTGGGGACGTACGACGGCGGCGGCTCACCTGCCGCGAGCCATGCACAGGAGTCCCTCACAGGGCAGGCGGAACATTTTGGCGCACGCGCGGTGCATACCAAGGCGCCCAGCTCCATGACCGCGGCGTTCCAGCGCACGGACGTGCCGTCGTCGTCCGGCAGAAGGGAGGCGGCAAGGCGCATCTCCGCTGCCGTCAGCGCCGGGGCGGGAAGCGCGACGCCGGAAACCAGACGTGCGTGGACGCGGCGGATGTTGGTGTCCACCACCGTCTCCCGGCGGCCGTAGGCGAACGCCGCGACGGCTGCGGCGGTGTAACTTCCCACGCCGGGAAGAGCCAGCAGTTCCGCGTAGGTGTCAGGGACCTTGCCTCCGTGGTCCTGGACGATGGCAACTGCCGCCGCGTGCAGGCGAAGGGCGCGGCGGGGGTATCCCAGCCTGCCCCATGAGCGGACCGCCTCACCGGCAGGTTCACCTGCCAGGCCTGCCGGTGTGGGCCAGCGTTTGAGCCATTCCTGCCAGACCGGCAGCACGCGGACCACGGGCGTCTGCTGCAGCATGATCTCGCTGACCAGCACGCCCCACGCGGAGCATGCGGGTTCGCGCCAGGGCAGGTCCCGGGCGGTTTCGGCGAACCAGCCGGTGATCCTGCTGTGCAGCTGCTGAAGCTCCACGCCGCTTCCCTGCAGTGTTGCGGGCGCGGCCGGAGGGGGAGTCTTAGTGTCGATCCCAACACTGTAATGGATGTGTTCCGGGAGCCTGAAAAGCGGATGTGACCAGAGCAATGGCGGCCCGGCGGCGTGGTGGCCAGGCAGAACCGGTGCGCTTCTCTAGCCTAGGAGGATGGGCAGGCAAGGGGATTCATCAGCGCGCGGCAAAGCATCGGCATCCGGTTCCAGCAGCGTCCGGAAGGCCAGCCCTGCCGTTTACCGCCGCCGCCGGCTGTTTGCGGGCGGCGCGCTGCTGATGGTCATCGCCCTGGTGGTCAGCGGGTTCGCCCTGGCGGGAGTGTTTTCGGGGTCCGAACAGGCCTCGTCCACGGATCCCGCGGGCAGCCCTGCGGCTTCAGAGTCGCCAACCGCCACGCCTGAACCGTCCGCGTCCGCCTCCGCACCGCCCGCCACACCCACTCCTTCCCCCACGCCCACGTGCAACCAGAACCTGGTTACGGTCTCCGCTTCCACGGACAAGGCCGCGTACGGTCCGGAGGAAAACCCCATGCTGACACTGAAGGTGACCAACGGCGGCACCATGCCGTGCCAGGTCAACATCGGCACCTCCCAGATGGAATTCCTGGTGACCAGCGGGCCGGACCGCATCTTCTCGTCGCGGGATTGCCAGGCCACCAGCGAGGACCTGGTGAAGACCATCGCACCCGGCGCGAGCGAGACGGCCAACTTCCCGTGGTCCCGGAACAGGACCGTGGAGGGCTGCCAGGCGGTGGAGTCCAAGCCGGGAACCGGCGGGGCGTACTACATCTTCACCGCGAAGCTCGGTTCGAAGGCCAGCCCCAAGGCTGTTTTCCAGCTGAACTGAGGCTCACGACGGCTCCGGAGGGCTGCCTAGAGGAAGCGGTCCAGCAGGCTTGCCTCAGCCATGCGGCTCAGGCCTTCGCGGACTGTCCGGGCGCGCTGGTCGCCGATCCCGTCCACGGTCATGAGGTCGTCGATGGTGGCGGCCATCAGGAACTGCAGCCCCCCGAAGTGGTCCACCAGGCGGTCGGCGACGGCCTTGGGTACTGCCTTCAGGCCGGACAGGAGGCGGTAGCCGCGGGGCTGGACCACGGCGTCAAGGTTGGCTTCACCGCCGGCGAAGCCAACAATCCCGGAGATTTTGCCGAGGTCGATCAGCTCGGTGGGGCCGAGGTTCACCAGCTCGCTGACGGCCTTTTCGATGTCCTCGGCGGAGGCATCCGGGCTTGCATAGTCGCGGATGATGACGTCGCTGCCCGGCCCGCGGCCCACGGTCAGTTCGTCAAGCTGCAGCGAGAGCAGGCGGCCATCCTCGCCGAGTTCCAGGACGTACTGGGAGATCTCCTCCGAGATGCGGCGGACCATTTCCTGCCGCTGCAGTGTGACAGCGACGTCCCGTACGGTGACCATTGCTTCGATCTCGAGGGCCGAGAGTGAGCTGGTGACCTGGTCCAGGCGGGAGCGGTAGCGTTCCAGGGTTGCCAATGCCTGGTTGGCCCGGGCCAGGACCTTTTCCGAGCCTTCCAGCACGTGGCGCAGGCCGTTCACGTAGAGGGCGATGATCTGCATGGACTGGCTGACCGAGATCACGGGAACGCCGGTCTGGATGGCCACGCGTTCCGCGGTGCGGTGCCGGGTGCCGGATTCCTGCGTTTCGATGCTTGAGTCCGGGACAAGCTGGACGGCGGCGCGGAGGATGTTTCCGGCGTCCTTGTCGCAGATGATGGCGCCGTCCATCTTGGCGAGTTCGCGGAGGCGGGTGGGGGAGAAGTCGATGCCGATATCGAACCCGCCGGAACAGATGGAGTCGATGGTCCGGTCCGAGCCCAGGACAATCAGCGCGCCGGTCCGCCCCCGCAGGATCCGCTCGAGGCCGTCACGGAGGGGGGTTCCGGGTGCCACCCTGCCCAGAGTTGCCCTGAGTGACTCTTCGGGGCTCCGCGCCATAGGTGTTCCCTTCAAAGGTGCGGACCGCCGCCCGCAAGAATGCCGGCTTTATTGGATGGCCGGCAGGATCTGAAAATGCTCAGTTTCCCGCAAGCTCAATGATAGGGGTAAGAAACCCCAACTTCCGCACGGGCAAGCCCCAAAGTGCCCCATTAGGGGCTGCTGCGGAAGCCGCTGGAAGCGCGTTCCGCGGCGGGTGCCCGAAAGGCACTTTGGCTTGGACCTGCTTCCGGACGGAGAAGCAGGTTGGGTGCACCCGGGCGCTGGCACCCTCCCTGTTAACGCTCATGCTCTCACCCACGGCAGTCCCGCCGTCATATACTCCAAACATGCCAAACACGCGCCTGAACCGACGCATCTCCGCCCAGCCGTCCGCCGTCGCGCAGCACGGGGACCTCCTGTGAGCGGCGGTCTCGTCGCCCTGCTGGACGATGTCGCAGCCCTGGCCCGCATCGCGGCAGCCTCGGTGGACGACGTCGCGGCCGGCGCCGCCAAGGCAGGCGCCAAGGCCGCCGGCGTGGTGATTGACGACGCCGCCGTCACACCGCAGTACGTGTCCGGGAGGGACCCGTCCCGCGAACTTCCCATGATCAAGAAGATCTTCTGGGGCTCACTGCGGAACAAGCTGCTCATCATCCTGCCGGCGCTGCTGCTGGTGAGCGCCTTCGTCCCCTGGGCCATCCCGTTCATCCTGATGCTGGGCGGCACCTACCTCTGCTACGAGGGTGCCGAAAAGGTCTGGCACAAGCTCCGCGGCCACCACACCGCCGAGGAGGACGCACCGGCGGTGGACCGCGGACCGGGCGCGGAAGCCAAGGTGGTCAAGGGCGCCATCACCACCGACTTCATCCTGTCCTGCGAAATCATGGTCATCTCGATGAACGAGGTGGCCGATGAATCCCTGTGGGTCCGCGCACTCATCCTGGTAGTGGTGGCTCTCGTCATCACGGTGCTGGTCTACGGTGCCGTTGCCCTCATCGTCAAGATGGACGACATCGGCCTCCACCTGACCACCAAGGACTCTGCCGGCTCCAAGCGCTTTGGCGAGCTGCTTGTCAAGGGGATGCCCGCCGTTCTGGCCGGGATCACGTTTGTGGGGACGATCGCCATGCTGTGGGTGGGCGGCCACATCATGCTGCAGGGTGCACACGACCTTGGCTGGCACGCCCCTTACGACCTGGTCCATGTCCTGGAGAAGCCCTTCGCCGGCATCGCCGTAGTTGGCGGCTTCCTGGCCTGGCTTGTGAACACGTTGTGCTCGGCCGTCGTCGGCCTGGCCTGGGGCCTCGTCGTCATGGCTGTTGTGCACCCCCTGCTGAAAGCGCTGTCCATTGGCAAGAAAAAGGGCGGGCACGAGGAAGGCGACATCCGCGCCGAACTCGCCGGCTATAAGCCGACGAAACCTCACGATCCCGCCTCTTAGGTTCCGGCCGGTACGCCCAAGCCAGACCTAGGGGTGGCTTCCCAGTGACGTGACGGTCTTGGTGCCGCTGTCCCACAGCCTGGCGTTGGTGCATTCGCCTTCCAGCCGCAGGTCGAGAAGTTCTGCTGCCCTGCCGAGCAGGTGAGGCGGGACGCGGCGGGCGAGGGTGACATGCGGTGTCCAGGCATCGGGCCGCGTGAGGGGTACGGCTCCAGCCGCCGCCTCATGCACGAGGCGATGCAGTTCCAGAAGCTGCCGGGTCAGCACGATGGACCGGGAGAGAACGTACTTTCCCGGACCGCCCGGAAAAACGAGGACACCGGAAAACTCAACAGGAACCGGCAGCATCTGCAGAAACCCCTGGCTTTCGCCGGACAGCTGCAGGCCGGCACCCGCCGCGAGGGTGATGTGCGGGCGGTTGCTGGGGGCCGTGTGGGCAGCAAGGCTGGACACGTCCGCCCCGGCGAGCCTGGCCCAGTCGGACCTGATGCGGGCGTCCGTATCGTCGTCGAACGTCAACTCGATACTGCGCATGCACCCATCATGCCGCTACAGGCCATAAACACCAGGAAGCGTCACCGGGAGCGTGTGCGCTCCCGCAGCATCCGTTCCAGATCCCTGCTGACTTTCACAAGGGACGCGGCGCGGAGCGCCTTCTGTTCAGCCAGCGTCTGCGTCCCGCGGCGCGGGGGCCTGCCGCCTGCACCGTCCACGGATTCGCTGCCGCGCACACCGGCGCCACCGCCGGGTGCTGACAGCCCGCCCGCAAGGGGATCAAAAAAGAGGTTGCCCGAAAAAGAGATACCGTGCACGGCTGATCAGTTCCTTTCCCCGCAGGATGTGCAACTGCCGCGGAAGGCATTGCCACGCGTCATCATGCGGCCACGGTAGCGGGGACTCATTTCGCGGCTTTGAACTGCTGGTTTCGGCGGCGTTAAGCGGGACCGCTGGGATTTGCCGCGCTGCGATAAACTGGAACTTGGCTTTCCGCCAGCCCGTTTCCCGGCCCCGGGCCCCAGCGCCCCGGTGCGCAGTGCCCGAAAGGCGCCCGGGCAGTCCCACCCGCAGCGAAAGTAGCACCGTGTCCCAAGATGTCCTGACCCCCGCCCGGATCTCGGCGATTCACAAAGAGGCAGGCCGCCGTCGGACCTTTGCTGTCATCTCGCACCCTGACGCCGGCAAGTCCACGCTGACCGAGGCGCTTGCACTGCACGCCAAGGTGATCGGCACGGCCGGCGCCTCCAGCGGCAAGGCGAACCGCAAGGAGACCGTCTCGGACTGGATGCAGATGGAAAAGGACCGCGGCATCTCCATCAGCTCGGCCGCCCTGCAGTTCTCCTACCGGGACACCGTCATCAACCTGCTGGACACCCCCGGCCACGCCGACTTCTCCGAAGACACCTACCGCGTGCTCGCCGCCGTCGACTGCGCCGTGATGCTGGTGGACGCCGCCAAGGGCCTGGAAACCCAGACCATGAAGCTGTTCGAGGTCTGCAAGCAGCGCAACCTTCCCATCATCACCGTCATCAACAAGTGGGACCGCCCCGGCCTGGACGCCCTGGCCCTGATGGACGAGATTACCGAGCGCACCGGCCTGCAGCCCATGCCCCTGACCTGGGCGGTGGGAATCTCCGGCGATTTCCGCGGCGTGTGGGACCTGCGCAATGACCGCTTCGCCCGGTTCCAGCGCAACAACGCCGGCGCGCAGATCGCCATCACCGAATACTTCACCCCCGAGGAAGCGGCGGAAAGCCAGGGCAGCAACTGGTCGGACGCCGTGGACGAGGCCGGCCTGGTGATCGAATCGAACCTCGAGTTCGACGTCGAGAGCTTCCACGCCGGCAAGGCCACCCCCATCCTGTTCAGCTCCGCCGCGCTCAACTTCGGCGTCAAGGAACTGCTGGACGCGCTGGTGGACTTCGCCCCGCCCGCAGCGCCCCGCCCGGACGTGGAAGGCACCCCGAGGCCCGTCGAATCACCGTTCTCCGGCTTCGTCTTCAAGGTCCAGGCCGGCATGAACAAGGCCCACCGCGACCATGTGGCCTTCATCCGCGTCTGCTCCGGCGTCTTCGAGCGCGGCATGGTGGTCACCCAGACCCGCACCGGCAAGTCCTTCGCCACCAAATACGCGCAGCAGGTGTTCGGCCGGGAACGCGAAGTCATTGACGAGGCCTACCCCGGCGACGTGGTGGGCCTGGTCAACGCCTCCTCCCTGCGCGTCGGCGACAGCCTGTTCCTGGAGGAACCGGTGGAGTACCCCGCCATCCCGTTGTTCGCTCCCGAGCACTTCCAGGTTGCGCGCTCCAAGGACCCCAGCAAGTTCAAGCAGTTCCGCCGCGGCATCGAACAGCTCGAGCACGAGGGCGTCATCCAGGTGCTCCGCTCCGACGTCCGCGGAGACCAGGCGCCCGTGCTCGCCGCCGTCGGCCCCATGCAGTTCGAAGTGGTGGAGGACCGCATGGCCCACGACTTCAGCGCCCCCATGCGCCTGGAGCGCCTGCCGTACTCACTGGCCAGGATTTCGACGGCGGATGCCATGCCGGCGCTGGCAAACGTGCCGGGCGCCGAGGTGCTTTTGCGGTCAGACGGCGAATACCTCGCACTGTTCAACGACGTCTGGGCACTGCGGCGGATCGAAAAGAACCACCCGGACCTCACCCTGGTGCCCATCGGCACCCACAACCCCGCGAAGTAGGGCGACATGACAGCATCACAACCACGCGCGCTGGTCACCGGTGCCGGGACCATCAACCCGCTCGGATCGTCGGTGGCCGAAACCTGGACGGCCCTCCTGGCCGGGCAGTCCGGCATCGCCGCCCTGGAGGAGGAATGGGCTGAGCAGCTGCCCGTCAGGATCGCCGGCCAGGCGCCCGCGGACCTTTCGGAGCACCTGAGCACCCGCGAGATCAAGCGGATGGACCGCTGCGGCCAGCTCGCGCTCATTGCCGCACGGGAAGCGTGGAAGCAGGCCGGCGCCCCTGAGGTGGACCCGGAACGCTTCGCCGTGGTGATCGGCTCCGCGTACGGCGGCCTTGGCTCCACCCTGGAACAGGACCGCACCCTCGCGGAATCCGGGCCCCGCAAGGTGTCTCCCCATACCCTGACCCGGCTCATGGTCAACGGCCCCGCGGCCTGGGTATCCATCGACCTCGGCGCCCGCGGCGGCGCCCGCACGCCCGTCAGCGCCTGCGCATCCGGCGCCGAGGCGATTGTCCAGGCAGCCGAGATGATCCGCTCCGGCGCTGCCGACGTCGTGATCGCCGGCGGCGTTGACGCCTCCGTCAACGACCTGGTGATCACCGGCTTCTCCCAGATCCGCGCACTGTCCACCCGCTCCGACGACCCACAGCGGGCCTCGCGCCCGTTCGACGGCGGCCGGGACGGCTTTGTTCTCGCGGAAGGCGCCGGCGTGGTGGTGCTGGAAAGCGAAGAGCACGCCCGCGCCCGCGGCGCTTCGGTGCTGGGAGCCGTAGCCGGCGGCGCGGTCACCTCCGACGCCAACGACATCGTGGCGGCAGACCCCGCCATGCAGCGGCGCGTGATGCAGAAGGCGCTGGAATCGGCCGGCATGCAGCCCGCGGACATCGGCTTCGTCCACGCCCACGCCACCTCCACCCCGGTGGGGGACCGGCTCGAAGGCCAGGCCATCAACGCGATCTTCGGCGCGGACGTGCCCGTCACCTCCACCAAGGGGCACACCGGCCACCTGCTGGGCGGGGCCGGCGCGCTGGCCGCCGTCGTTGTGCTTGAAGCCCTGCGGACAGGCCAGCTTCCGGGCACCCTGAACGTTGAGGCGCAGGACCCCGAAGTGGACCTGAACGTCATCACCGAGGAAGCGCACGCCCTGCCGGCGGGAAACCCCCGGGCCGGCCTGGTGAACGCCTTTGGTTTCGGCGGGCACAGTGTCGCCTTGGTGATCACCGGGGAGTAAGCACAGCAACGCGGGGTCACTACGGGCCCAATCCGAGGTGCGGATTGGGCCGAAAGTGACCCCGCGTTGCTTTAACCAGACTGCGGTAAAAAGATTGTTGAACAATCTTGGTTCGTAAGGCATGATGGATGAAGAATCCAACCTGAGACGAGGGTCACATGCCTTTCATCGATCTGAACAGCGACGTCGGGGAATCCTTCGGCAACTGGACCATGGGCGACGATGCCGCCGTCTTCCGCCACGTGACCAGCGCCAACGTGGCCTGCGGCTTCCACGCCGGCGATCCCTCCACCATTGCCCGAACTTGCCGGGACGCTGTCGCTGCCGGCGTCACCATCGGTGCGCACGTGGGCTACCGTGACCTTGCCGGCTTCGGCCGCCGGTTCCTAGACTGCTCCGCCACCGAGCTTGCCGATGATGTCCTGTACCAGCTCGGCGCGCTGCAGGCACTTGCCCGCGCAGCCGGCGCCGAGGTCAAGTACGTCAAACCCCACGGTGCCCTCTACAACACCATCGTGCACCACGAGGTCCACGCCCAGGCCGTGGTGGACGCCGTTCATGCGTTCAACCCGCACCTCCCGCTGCTGCTCCTCCCGGCCGCCGTTGCAGCGAAAAAGGCCGCTGCCCGGGGCCTTACGTCGCTCTCCGAAGCCTTCGCGGACCGCGCCTACAACCCCGACGGAACCCTCGTCTCCCGCCGGGAGGAAGGTGCCGTACTGCACGACCACAGCGCCATCACCGAGAACATGGTCCGGCTCGCCACCGACAGGACGATCATTGCCCGTGACGGGTCCGTGCTGCAGGTCCAGGCGGACAGCATCTGCGTCCACGGTGACACCCCGGGCGCCGTTGCCATGGCCGGAGCCGTACGCGCGGGGCTCGAACAAGCCGGCGTGACCGTCCGGAGCTTTGTATGAGCATCATAGGCCTCCGCTGGGCCGGCCCCCGTGCGGTCCTCGTGGAACTGACCGACCTCGCATCGGTGCTCGCCCTGCACCACCGGCTGGAGGCCGAACCCCTGCCCGGCCAGCTCGATGCCATCGCCGGCGCAGCCACCGTGCTGGTCAAGTTTGCTTCCCGGTTCCACACCGGCGCCGCCCGCGAACTGCTTCCGAACCTTGACCTCACGGCCCGCCACCATGGCACCGGCAACGAGGTCACCATTGAAGTGGTGTACGACGGTGAAGACCTCGCCGAAGTGGGCCGGCTTACCGGGCTGGGTGCCGACGGCGTGATTGCCGCCCACACCGGGCAGGCATGGACCGGGGCGTTCGGCGGCTTCGCCCCCGGCTTCACCTACCTGGTGGGCGAGAACGGCTCGCTGAACGTGCCCCGCCGCAGCTCGCCCCGCACCGCCGTGCCCGCCGGCTCCGTGGCGCTTGGCGGCGCATTCTCCGCCGTCTACCCGCGTCAGTCCCCGGGCGGCTGGCAGCTCCTCGGCCACACCAGCGCGGTGATGTGGGACCTGGGCCGGGAGTCCCCGGCACTGGTCCGCCCGGGAGATACCGTCCGCTACGTCGCGGTGCGGGAAGCAGTGGCAGCCCCCTCAGCTAAAGAGGCCAAGCCGGCTGCTCCAGAAAACACGGAATCCCGCTCCGGGCTCACCGTCCAGGCCCCGGGGCTGCAGTCCCTGGTCCAGGACCTGGGCCGGCCCGGTTTCGGAGACCTCGGTGTCTCCGTGTCCGGCGCCGCCGACCAGCGCTCCGTCCGCCAGGCCAACCGCCTGGCAGGCAACGAACCCGATGCCGCCGTCGTCGAAAACCTCCTCGGCGGCCTCACTGTGCGGGCGAATGGCGACCAGGTGCTGGCTGTTGCCGGTGCTCCGGCTGTCCTTGAAATCCGCGACGAATCCCGGACGCTCCTGCGGCACCCGGCCATGCATACACCCTTTGCCCTGCTCGACGGCGAGACACTCACCATCGGTCCGCCCAGCGCCGGCGTGCGGAGCTACCTGGCCGTGCGCGGCGGGTTCTATGTTCCCCAGGTCCTGGGCAGCCGTTCCAGCGATTCGATGTCCGGCATCGGACCGGCCCCGCTGGCGGCGGGGACTTTCCTGCCCGTTGCCCCGATAACAGGAGTCCGGCCGGTGGGAATACCGGAGGACGGCATGCTGGAAGACGGATCATCGACCACCACTCTGCGCGTGACACTCGGCCCCCGTGACGACTGGTTCGACGCCGAAGCCATCGGTCTCTTCACCGGCCAGCAGTGGCTGGTCACCGAGCAGTCCAACCGGATCGGTGTCCGGCTCGCCCCGCCGGAGGAGGGCCGCGCCCTTGAACGCGCCCGGGACGGTGAACTGCCCAGTGAAGGAACGGTGGCCGGGGCACTGCAGATGCCGCCCAACGGACACCCGGTCCTGTTCCTGGCCGACCACCCGGTGACCGGCGGATACCCGGTGATCGCCGTCGTCGTGCCCGAAGACCTGCCCCTGGCTGCGCAGTTGCCGCCCGGGCGCCACGTGGAGTTCACCATCGTGGACCCCCGCACCCTGGAGCCTGTTGACCAGGAAGTTGTTGACCAGGCAGCCCGCCAGGAAACCCCCCGTGAATCAGCCGTAGGCGCCACCGCGTTTGAAGGAAGCCAGCCATGAAAAAAGTCCTGATTGCCAACCGCGGCGAAATTGCAGTGCGGATTGCCCGGGCGTGCTCGGACTCCGGGCTCGGGTCCGTCGCCGTCTACTCCGACCCGGACGCCGACAGCCTGCACGTGCGGCTCGCTGACGAGGCGTACGCTCTGGGCGGCACCGCCAGCGCCGAAACGTACCTGGACATCGCCAAGCTCCTGGACGCCGCCAAGCGCTCAGGTGCGGACGCCATCCACCCCGGCTACGGGTTCCTCTCCGAGAATGCGGACTTTGCCGAAGCCGTCATCAATGCTGGCCTGGCGTGGGTGGGTCCGTCGCCCGATTCGATCCGTGCCCTGGGCAACAAGGTGACCGCCCGGGAGATCGCCGTCCGGGCCGGCGCGCCGCTTGTGCCCGGCAGCGACGGACCCGTAGCCAATGCCGAGGAAGTGCTGGCCTTCGCCCGGGAATACGGCCTGCCGGTGGCCATCAAGGCCGCGTTCGGCGGCGGCGGCCGGGGACTGAAGGTGGCCCGGCGGATGGAGGACGTGGAAGACGCGTTCGAATCCGCGGTCCGTGAATCCACTGTGGCGTTCGGCCGCGGCGAGTGCTTTGTGGAGCGGTTCCTGGACCAGCCCCGGCACGTCGAAGCGCAGGTCCTGGCCGATACCCACGGCAACGTGGTGGTCCTGGGAACCCGCGACTGCTCGCTGCAGCGCCGCAACCAGAAGCTCGTGGAGGAAGCCCCGGCACCGTTCCTCACAGTGGAGCAGCGCTCGCTGATCCACGAATCCGCCAAGGCGATCTGCCGGGAAGCGGACTACCACGGCGCCGGGACCGTCGAGTTCCTGGTGGGCAAGGACGGGATCATCTCCTTCCTTGAGGTGAACACCCGCCTGCAGGTGGAGCATCCCGTCACCGAAGAAACGTCCGGCGTGGACCTGGTCCGCGAGCAGTTCCGCATCGCCGCCGGCGGCGTCCTTGGCATCACGTCCGACCCCGAGCCCCGCGGCCATGCCATCGAATTCCGGCTCAATGCCGAGGACCCGGCCCGCGGCTTCCTCCCCGGCCCGGGCACCATTGAGGCCTTTGAACCGCCCACCGGCGCCGGCATCCGCGTCGACTCCGGCGTCCGGTCCGGCTCCGTGGTCCCGGGTGAATACGATTCCCTGCTCGCCAAGCTCATCGTCCACGGCGAGGACCGGCCGCAGGCGCTCCGCCGCGCCGCCGCCGCGCTCGAGGAGATGCGCATCGTGGGGCTGCCCACCGTCCTGCCGTTCCACCGTGCCGTGGTCCGCCATCCCGCCTTCACGGCCGAGGAAGGACTGGGCGTGCACACCACCTGGATCGAGAATGAATTCGCGGAGCAGCTGGCGGCCTCTCCGGAGATAGCCCGCACCCAGCCCGGTGCCGCCCGCAGGACCTTCACGGTGGAGCTGGACGGCAAGGCCGTGCAGCTCGGGTTGCCGGCGAAGCTGTACGAAGCCCTGCTCAGCGGAGGCGGCGGCGCAGGCCACTCCTCTGCGGCGGCCGAGGAAGAGGACGACGCCGAACTCGCCTCACCGATGTCAGGTTCCCTGGTGAAATGGGTGGCCGAGGATGGCGAACACGTTGAGGCCGGCCAGCCGGTGGCCGTGCTGGAGGCGATGAAGATGGAAACCGTGGTGCCCGCCCACCGCAGCGGCACCCTGGCGCGGGGCCCGCAGGAGCCCGGCAACGTCGTCGGCCGCGGTGACGTCCTTTGCCGGATCGCATAGCGGCCGCCTGAACTGGGGAAGGCCAATCTTTCGATAGATTGGAACGATGCCCATGAACGCAGCACTCCAGGGGATCGCCGACGGCGCCCAGGCAGCCCACGCCCACACGGGGGCGTGGGTAGCCAGCGTGCTCCGCTCGCGCATTTCGGCCGGTGAGCTTCCGCCGGGGACCAAACTTTCCGAGCAGAAGCTCTCTGAAGCCCTCGGCGTTTCCCGGAACACCCTGCGGGAGGCCTTTACGGTCCTGGCCGGGGAGTCGATGGTGCAGCGGATTCCCAACCGGGGCGTCTATGTTGCCGCTCCCGGAGCTGAGGATGTGCGGGAGATCTACCGGGTTCGCCGGCTGATCGAGCCGGCCGCCGTCCAATGGGGCGAGATGCCGCCCGGGGCGCTGGAACACCTGGAGGCCATTGTTGCCAGGGCGCAGGCGGCCAAGGCTGCCAACTCGGTGCCCGACATGGCCGACGCCAACCAGGAGCTGCACAAGGCCCTGGTGGCCCTGTCCGGCAGCGCATCACTGTCCGAGCTGATGGAAAAGGTGCTCGCGGAAATGCGCCTGGTCTTCCATGCAATGGCCACCACGCCTGACTTCCACAGCCACTACGTGGACCGGAACGTCGCCCTGGTGCAGCAAATCCGTGCCGGCCAGCGCGAAGAGGCAGCCGCCGAGCTCCGGCGCTACCTGGACACCGCTGAGCATGAGCTGCTGGTCCATATCGGCGCTGTCCCGGCCGGGCCGGCCGCCGTGGACCCTGCCTAAGCTGCCTGGCTTCTGCAGCAGTGCCTAGGGCACCAGGTAGGAGCTGTCCCGGGCGTCCGTAATCAGCATGTGCCCCGGCGCGTGCCCGATGGCCAGTGCCGGCCGGGATTCCATCACCATTGCCTGCGGGGTCACCCCGCATGCCCAGAACACCGGAATGTGCCCCTCCGGAATCCGGACGGGATCGCCGAAGTCGGGACGGGACAGGTCCGCAATGCCAATCTCGGACGGATTGCCCACGTGGACCGGGGCGCCATGGACGGCGGGGTAGCGCGACGTGATGCGGACGGCGTCGGCCACCTGCGAGGCCGGAACAGGCCGCATGGACACTACCAGCGGCCCGGCCAGGGCGCCGGCCGGTTCGCAGCGGACGGAGGTCCGGTACATCGGGACGTTGACGCCCTGGTCGATGTGGGCGATGCGGATGCCGCCCTCCTGCAGCGCGGCCTCGAACGTGAAGCTGCAGCCCACGATGAAGGTGACCAAGTCATCCCGCCAGTACTCCGTGATGTCCGTTGGCTCGTCCACCTTCACGCCGTTTTCGTAGACGGCGTACTTCGGCACGTCAGTCCGGATGTCACCGCCGGCGAGCAGCGCACTGCTCGTCTCGCCGGCGTCGAGCACCCCCAGGACGGGGCACGGCTTGGGGTTCCGCTGCGCGAACAGCAGCACGTCGAAGGCCTGCGCCTTCGGAACGATCATCAGGTTGGCCTGCGTGTAGCCTGCACTCCACCCTGACGTGGGCGTCACCAGGCCAGCCCGGAAGAGGGCCCGCGCCTGGGCGGGGGACAACGCGGCCGGGTTCTCCGGACGCACGACGGCGGCGGGCGGGTTTGCG
>NZ_JARHXQ010000299.1:0-5626 GCF_029222765.1 Arthrobacter sp. Cr_A7
GTCCTGCACAATCGCCTCGATGCCCGCGCCGGCGTTCACGCTGGCTGCCATGCTGATAAACATGATCGCCGAGACGATGCGTGCCGCGGTTGCGGCCGCATCGGTTGCCATCAGCCCATTCCGGCTTAGGACGGCCGCGATGGCCTCCTCGGTCTGCGCGACGATGGACAGCGCTTCACCGTGGTGCGGCTCCGTCGGGTCGCCGAAGACCATCTCCCGCAGGTAGGTGCGGCCGTTGTCCACCTGGCTGCGGTTGCATTCCACGATGGGCCGCACGATGGCCATCACCGCATCCAGGGCATCCGGGATGGTTTCGGCGTCGGCCCGGCCCCGCTCCAGTGCTTCGGCGTAGTTCGCATTCTGCACGAGCAGGAGGAGCTCGCCCTTGGACTTGGCGTAGAGGAAGAGGGTTCCGGTGCCGATGTCCGCCTTCTGCGCAATCTGCTGCGTGGTGACATCCTCCACCCCGTTCTCGGCGAACAGCTCGCTGGCGGCGGCAATGATGCGCTCGAGCTTCTGCTGCTTGTTCCGCTCGCGGCGTCCAAGCGGCTGGGAAGCGACGGGCATGGCGTTCCTCTCGGTGTAACTGACTGGGCTCAGTAAGGAGTATAGGTCCGGCGCGTCACCCGGCGAGGAAGTCGACGGCGGCGGGGGCGAAGGCGGCGTGGTGCTGGAAGATGCCGCCGTGGCCGGAGTCCGGGTAAATGACCAGCTCGGATCCCTTGATACGGCGGTGCAGGTCCTCGGACAGGATGGAAGGCACCATGCGGTCGTTGTCGCCGTTGGCGATGAGCGTGGGCTGGGTGAGTTTGGACAGGTCCGCCGGGGCCGAGCGGCCGAACTTCCGGATCGCCTTCAGCTGCGTCTGGAACGCGGCGGTGCTGATCGGCTTGTCCCGGTCCACGGTGCGCTCCTGGAGGCGCCTGATGAACGCCTTTGCGGCGGGCTTGCCGGTGGCGTTGCGGTTGAAGAACAGGAACTCTTTGGGGTCGGACCGGGTCAGTGCCGCGCGGAAGATGTCGAAGTACGTAATGCCCACCACCTTGTCCATGTCCTTGCCGCCCCGCGGGCCGGTGCCGGTCAGCACGAGCCTGCGGACAAGCCCGGGGTGCTTGAGGGCCAGGTCCTGGGCGATCATGCCACCAAGCGAGAAGGAGAAGACATCGACCATGTCGAACCCGAGGGCCCGGATGAAGGTGTAGGCGTCGTCAGCCATTTCCTCGATGCTGCCGGGAACCTGTCCTGTGGAGGCGCCCACGCCGGGCTGGTCGAAGGTGATGACGTGGCGGTTCCGGGCGATGGGATCGGTGATGCGCGGATCCCAGTTGTCCAGGGTGGCGGCGAGGTGCACAAAGAACACGACCGGGATGCCGCCTTTGGGTCCCAGCTCGCGGTAGGCGTAGGTGGTGCCACCGGCGGCGACGGTCCTGGTTGGAGCATCGGCATATGAGGTGATGACGGAGTCGTTCCCGGGATTGCTCATGACGGTTGTTCTCCTGGATGCTCTGTTTGGCTGAAGGGGATGCGGGCGGTTACAGCGTGACCACGGCTTTGCCGCGGATGCCACCGCCGGCGAGGGACTGCAGTGCCTCAGAGGTGTTGTCGAAGTCGAAGACCTTGCCCACCACCGGGCGCAGCACGCCGTCGTCCACCAGTTCGGTGATGCGGCGCAGTTGCTCGCCGCTGGCGCGCATGAACAGGAACTCGTAGCTGACGCCGAGCTTTTTCGCCTGCCGCCGGATCTTGCTGCTGAGTCCGGCGATTGCCAGGCGCAGCACGGGGTTGAGGCCTGCCTCGCGGGCGAATGCCGGGTCCGGCGGGCCGGAGATCCCGATTGCCTTGCCGCCGGGCCTCAGGATGCGCAGCGACTTTTCGAGGTTCTCCCCGCCCAGGCTGTCCAGCACCAGGTCGTAACCGGTGAGCAGCTCTTCGAAGTCCTGAGCGCGGTAATCGATCACCGTGTCCGCGCCCAGGCTGCGGACGAAGTCGGCGTTTGCCGCGCTCGCAGTGGTGGCCACGTCAGCGCCCAGGTGCCTGGCGAGTTGGATGGCGATGGAGCCCACCCCGCCGGCGCCGGCATGGATGAGGACCTTCTGTTCAGGCTTCACGTTGCCCTGCTCCACGAGGGCCTGCCATGCCGTCAGTGCCACCAGCGGCAGCGATCCGGCTTCCGGCATGCTGGCTGACGCGGGTTTCAGTGCCAAGTCTTCCTCGGCGACGGCGATCCGTTCAGCGAAGGTACCGATGCGGTCCTTGGCCGGGCGGGCGTAGACCTCGTCGCCGGGCTTGAACTGGCTTACCTTTGCTCCGATGCGCAGAACCGTACCCGCCACATCGTTACCGAGGACCAGCTGGAGCTTGTAGGGAAGGATCTGCTTGAACTCACCTAGGCGGATCTTCTCGTCCAGCTGGTTGAGGCCCGCTGCGTGGACCTGGACCAGCACGTCGCCCTCGCCGACCGTGGGCTCGGGCACATCCGCTTCCCGCAGCGGCTCCTTGTACTGGGCGACGACGAATGCTCGCATGTGTGGTGTTCCTTCTGGAATAGGTTGACGCGGATAACTGATTACACTCAATTATGACTTTGATCAGAAAAAAGTCAAGGGGTCGCCGCAGGAACCCAGGCGGGGAAGTACGACGGCGGCACGCGGCTTGGACCTTCAGGGGAGGACCAGCAGGCAGCGCCGCCGCCGTGAGCGGCCTTTGCATTGACGCGGACATGGCCGTGGAGAAGACTGCATCCCTAGGCTTTGCAAGCAAAGCAGTTACCTCGTGGAGGCGGCCATGCTCCTGGACAGTTCTTCGACCGTGGTTGAAACGAACCTTGGTCCCATCCAGGTCCGCCGGTCCGGCGCGGGAAAGCCGGCCCTGCTGTGGCACAGCCTGTTTGTGGACTCCAGCACCTTCGAGGGCGTGGTGGAGGACCTGTCCAAGGAGCGCGAGCTTATCCTGCTGGACGGGCCTGGCCACGGCGGGAGCCCGGGGCTGCGAAGGCTCTACTCACTCCAGGACTGCGCGAAGGCCGCCGCGGAGGTCCTTGATGCGCTGGACGTTTCGGCGCCCGTGGATTGGGTGGGGAACGCGTGGGGCGGGCACGTGGGCATTGTGTTTGCGGACAGCTTCCCGTCGCGCTGCCGGACGCTGACCACCATCGGCACACCCCCGTACCCGCTTTCCAAGGCCGAGCGCCGCCGGTCGGCCCTGCTGGTGTACCTCTTCCGCGTTCTGGGGCCCGGGCCGTTCAGTTCGATGGTCGTGGACGCCCTGGGTGGCAAGGGTTCGGCCAAAACCGAGCCGGCGGCTGCGGCGGCCATCACGGAGTCGTTCCGCCGGGGCGACAAGATGGGCAAATACTGGTCCATGCAGTCCGTCATGCTGCACCGTCCGGACCTCCGCCCGGTCCTGCCGCGGCTGCAGGTGCCGGCCCTGATGTTGGCCAGCAGGAACGACGCCTTGCTCGATATGGCGGAGGCGGACCGAGCAGCTCGTACCATTCCGCACGGCCGGTTCATACAGGTGGCGGGAGGCGGCCACGTGGCGCCGCTCCTCGTGGCACCTGCCGAAGTCACCCGGCACATCCTGGCCTTCTGGTCGGAAACGGGGAGCGGGGACGCCGCACCCTAATTCCGCGGGGCCCACTGTGCTGCGCAGGCAAAGGAAGGTCCGCGGGGTGGAACCGGCTGCCCTTTGGACTGTGGAATAGGGCTTCGAATCAGCGTGCGGCCGGGGACCTGTCCCACACGGCCGCCGCTACCGTGGGAGGATGGCGCCATGGCTGATGACCCCGCACCTGCCGGCCCGTTCGACAGGGTTGTCCTGATTTTCAATCCGTCCAGGGCCGGAATGGAAAACCGGATCGATGCCCTGCAGCGGGATATCACCGCTGATGTGCCGGGTCTCCATGTTGAACTCCTGCCGACGGACTTCGCGGGTCATGCCCGTGACCTGGCGCGTTCCGCGGCCACGGAAGGAGCCCCGCTCATCGTTTCGGTCAGCGGCGACGGCGGGTACAACGAGGTTGTCAACGGGGTGCTGGACATCCCCGGCAGCAGGGCGGTGTGCACCGTCCTTCCTGCCGGCAACGCAAACGACCATCACCGGAGCATGCCGGAAAAGTCACTGACCGGGGCCATCCGCGCGAACCGGGTCCGCCGCATCGACCTGCTGCGCATCACCTTCCGCGGTCCGCTCCGGGAGCAGGTCCACTACGCCCACTCCTACATAGGGTTCGGGCTCACGCCGTTGATGGCCATCGGCATCGAGAAGGGCGGCAAGGGGAAAATCCTCGAACTCATCTCGGTTGCCCGGACGCTCTCCGGCCTGAGGCCGTTCGAGCTGGTGCGGGACGACGGGGCCACCGCGCGCTTCGACAGCCTGATCCTGGCCAACATTTCCCGGATGGCCAAGTATGGAACGGTCAGCGAGTCCCATCACCCGGACGACGGAAAGTTCGAGGTGGTGACCTTGCCCCATGCCGGCCGCTGGAAGATGGCGCTGATGACCCTTCGGGCCGTCACGCTGGGACTGGGGCATCAACCCAGCGTCAGCAGTTATGCCTTTACAACCCGGAACGCTGTTCCTTGCCAGATCGACGGCGAAGTGGTCCATGTGCAGGCCGGCACCCACGTGCTGGTGGAAAGCGCCAAAGGAGCCCTCGCCACAATCTGACGGAACGCCATAGAGCTGCGTTCCCGGTGCGGCGCCCTCGGGCTTAGGGCTGCACGGAGTCGAAGAACTTGTAATCGGTGTCCGGGTGCCCGGTTTCGGCCTCGCGCGATTTCATCCGGATGAAATCCACGTCCTGCTGCCCGAGCGCGGTTTCGCCGTGAAGGTCCTGGTGGAGGGGCTGGCCCGTTGCCGCAATGATTTCCGCGGACAAGGTCCGGGGAAGGATCACGCAGCCTGGGTTATCAATCAGCCACTGGGTAACGGTGGAAGGAAGCCGGTGCCACTGGTCGCGGATGCTGCTCTCGGTCATTGAGGGTGCCTTTCAGGGCTTTCGTGCACGGGCTTACATGGCGTCCGACGTACCCGGAGTCTACGCCCTATTGGCGCGCTAAAGGGCGGAGAAGCCAATCCAATCCAGGCAGCTATGCCCACCCGAGGGCTGCCGGCCCCGGTACCGGGTGCAGGACCGGGACGTCTGCCGGGATCTCCGGGGCTGCGGCGGGTGTGGACGGGGCCGAATCACCGAAAAGGGGACGCCGGCCGGAGCGGTAAGCGGAGTCGATGACGGGTTCGAGTTCGTCGAACACAGTGCGGTTCCCCGGGAGAACCACGTGGGCCAGGAACTCCGATTCCAGGGTGGAAATCCCAGCCGCCACCGCCGCGAGTTTGGCATCTATTGCCAGGGCAAGGGCATGCCAAGACCTGCGGTTGGCCCGTTCGATCACTTTTGACTTCGCTTCGCGGACAGGGCCCTCCGCTGTGTCCCCTCGGCCGAGGGGAATCTCGTCGGATTGCGACAGCGAAAGAACGATGCGGAATTGCCTCCCGCCGCCCCTGAAGGCGATGGCGCTCCGGTGTCCGCGTTGGCTGAAAAGCACGTCGGTGGCCCCGTAGCCCACGAGCGCCCGTTTGATATGTTCCCGGGAATCTCCGCCACTGAAGGAGTCACCCCGGGTGT
>NZ_JARHXQ010000029.1:0-22258 GCF_029222765.1 Arthrobacter sp. Cr_A7
ACCTAAATACAGCGCCGTGGCGGGCGTTCTACTTCAGAATGCCCTTTTCCTTCAGCCAGGCTTCGGCTGCTTCCTTGGCACCCTGCTTCTGGCTGCCACTCACCGCACGGTTGAGGTTGATCAGGTCCTCTGTGGTGAGGATCCTGGACACCGAGTTCAGGGCTTCCTTCGCCTTGTCCGTCATCTTGGCCTCGTTGTACAGCGGGATCACCTGCTGGGCGATGAAGTTGTTCTTGGGATCCTCCAGGACCACCAGGTCGTTGTCCGCGATGGACGGGGTGGTGGTGTAGATGTCCGCCACCTGGACCTGGTCTTCCAGCAGCGCCTTAAGGGTCACCGGACCGCCGCCGTCGCTGAAGGGCTCCAGCTTCTTGGGCTCGCAGTTGTAGTTCTCCTTCAGGCCGGGCAGCCCATAGGCACGTTCAGCAAACGTTGCCGGAGCACCCACCACAATCTCACTGCAGACCTTGGCCAGGTCCTCGATGGACTTCAGCTGGTACTTTTCCGCCGTTGCCTTGGTGACAACCATGGCATCCTTGTTTTCCGCTTTGGAAGCTTCCGCAACCGCAAGGCCGTCGGGCAGCTTGTCCGGCAGCGCACCGGCGATGTCGTCCGCCGATTCCTCGGTGGCTTCCTTGTCTACGTGGAGCAGCAGGTTTCCGGTGTAGTCCGGGACCACATCCACCGAACCATCCTGGACAGCCTTGAAGTACACCTCACGGGAGCCGATATTCGGCTTGGTGGTGGCCGTGAGTCCTGCCGCGTTCAGCGCCCCGGCGTACAGTTCGGCGACGATCTGGCTTTCCGGGAAGTCCGCCGAACCCACCACGAGGGACGTTGCCTCGCCCGAGCCGCCTGCGCTGGTGGCCGGCGGATTGCTCAGGGGATCGGAACCACCGCAGGCGGACAGCGCCAGTGCCACGCCGAGCCCGGCGGCCAGGCCGCCCAGGGCCCGCCTGCCGAAGAGTTGGGGACGGCTTTCATTCATGACTTACCTCCTTGTACAACAGCCTCCGCGATTACGGGGTCTGTGAGATCGACCGCAGCCTGCTGGCTGCGGCGTGACTGCTTCGAGGCTCCCGATGCGAGGAAGAGCCTCTGGAAGAGGGACAGCACGAGGTCGACGGCGATGGCCAGGGCTGCGATCAGCAGGGAACCTCCCAGCATCTGCGGGAAGTCGCTGAGGACAAGGCCGTCGAAGAGGTAGCGGCCAAGGCCGCCCAGGTTGATGTAGGCAACGACGGAGACGGTGGCGATGACCTGCAGCACGCCAGTGCGGAAGCCGCCGAACATCACGGTCAGCGCGTTGGGCAACTCAGCGCGGAACAGGACCTGGAGTTCGGTCATTCCCATGGCCCGGGCGGCGTCCACCACGTTGCGGTCCACGCTCGAAATTCCGGCATAGGTGCCCGCGAGGAGCGGCGGTACGGTGAGGATGACCAGTGCCCAGACCGGGGGCATCAGGCCGATGCCGGCAAGCAGGACGAAGAGCGTCAGCAACCCGAGGGTGGGCAGGGCGCGCAGGGCCCCTGCGAGGGCAACGATGGCCACCCTCCCCCGGCCGGTGTGGCCGACGTACAGGCCAATGGGAACGGCGATTGCGGCAGCAATGAGCATCACCAGGCCGGTGTACTGCAGGTGCTCCGCGAGCCGGGCGGGAATGCCGGCGCTGCCGGTCCAGTTCTCCGGGTCGGCGAGCCATGCAAAGGTGTCGGTGAAGACGCTCATGCGTTGCCGCCTCCCGTTTTCGGTGCGGAAAGACGACGGGCGGCGGCCGCTTCCCCTGGTGAGTTGCCGCCCGCCGGTTGCGGCGTATTCCGCTTCCCGGCCCGCTCCCACGGCGTGAGGATCCGCTCCAGGAGGACCAGGAGGGCGTCCATCAGCAGTGCCAGGACCAGGATGGCGATGATCCCCACCACGATTTCGGTAACAAAATCCCGCTGCAGGCCGGACGTAAAGAGCATCCCCAGGTTTCCGATGCCCAGTAGGGCGGCCACGCTGACCAGGGAGATGTTGCTGACGGACACCACCCGGAGGCCGGCGAACAGGACAGGCAGGGACAGCGGCAGTTCCACCTGCAGGAACCGTGCCAGCGGCCTGTACCCCATGGCAACCGCAGCCTGGCTGACATCCTCACTTACGGAGTCGAAGGCGTCCAGGGCTGCACGGACCAGCAGTGCGACGGCGTAGATGGTCAGTGCCACCACCACGTTCAGCGGGTCCAGGATCCGGGTGCCGAGGATGGTGGGCAGGATGATGAACAACGCCAGGGACGGGATGGTGTACAGGAGCGAGGAGGCCGTCAGCACCACCGAGCGGAGCGTGCGGTTCTGCCGTGCGAGCTGCGCCAATGGGATAGAGATCAGCAGCCCCAAAACCATGGGGACAAGGGCGAGCAGCATGTGCTGGCCCGCGCGTTCCAGGACCATGCCGCTGTTGGCCAGGAACCACTCCATCAGAGTGCAGCCTGCCGTATCTGGCGTGCCTCTTCAATCAGGGCCAGGACTTCGCCGCCGCGGACCACGCCCAGGACTTTGCCCTCCGAATCCACTGCTACGCCAAGGCCCGACGGCGACGACAGGGCTGCATCCAGCGCCCGGCGCAGGCTCTCGCCCGGCCGGAACAGCGAGCCGCCGGGGATCAGGCCGGTGTCGGTGCCCGGTGTCGCCCAGCCCAGGGGGCGCATGTCCGCATCCACCACAAGCTGCCAGCCGCCGGCGGCTGCGGGGTCGGATTCGTGGCCCGAGGGACCGCGGACGACGGTCGGCACCGGGTGGACCGTGACGCCGTCGGACGGGGTGAACCCGAGGTGGCGGAAACCGCGGTCGCGCCCCACGAAGGAGGCCACAAAGTCGTTGGCCGGTGCACGCAGGATCTCCTCCGGCGTGGCGTACTGGGCGAGCCGTCCGCCGACTGCGAAGACAGCCACTTTGTCCCCCAGGACGGTGGCCTCATCGATGTCATGGGTAACGAAGACGATGGTCTTGGCGAGGTCCTTCTGCAGCCGCAGCAGTTCCTGCTGGAGTTCGTCGCGGACAACAGGGTCCACAGCACTGAAGGGCTCGTCCATGAGGAGGACGGGTGGATCCGCGGCGAGGGCGCGCGCGACGCCCACACGCTGCTGCTGCCCGCCGGAAAGTTGTGCGGGGTACCGCTTCCCCAGATGGCGGGCCAGCCCCACCACGTCCAGGAGTTCCTCGGCCCGTCTGCGGGCACCGGACTTTGATACGCCGTTCAGGCGGGGGACGGTGGCGATGTTGTCCACCACCGAGCGGTGCGGCAGCAATCCGGCGGACTGCATCACATATCCCATGGACCGCCGCAGCTCTGCTGCCGGCACCGAGGTGACGTCCCTGCCCCCAACAGTGATGGTGCCGGACGTGGGTTCAACCATCCGGTTGATCATGCGCAGCGAGGTTGTCTTGCCGCAGCCGGAGGGCCCTACAAAGACCGTGATGGAGCCCTTCCCAATGGACATGGAGAGG
This sequence comes from Arthrobacter sp. Cr_A7, assembly GCF_029222765.1. Lineage (NCBI taxonomy): Bacteria > Bacillati > Actinomycetota > Actinomycetes > Micrococcales > Micrococcaceae > Arthrobacter > Arthrobacter sp. Cr_A7. The sequence continues at coordinate 3,486 of NZ_JARHXQ010000029.1, forward strand.
TCATCCACGGCCGGCTGCCCGCCCTGGTACTGCTTGGTCACGCTCTGAAACTCGATCATCGCCTGGTCCATGGTGCGGACTTACCTGTTCTGCTCGGACGGCGCGGGAAGCACCGCCACATTGTCATCAGCACGCTGATAGTTACGGTAGCCCAATCCTGGGCCGCCATCACCAGCAGCGGCACCAATTCCGGGCAAAGGAATCCCTACTGTGACCATTCGGAGCCGCAGGCGGCCCGGATGGGACGCCGTCCGGGGAGCGGGACCGGCAGGGCGGGGAAGCACTGAGCCGCCGGGGGCATACCGGCCTAAAGTGGGAGCGTGACCAACTTGGAGATATCACCCCAGCAGGAAGTCTGTCCGCCGGCGAGCGCCGAGGGAAGCCCGGGGCCGTGCCTGCAGTTGTGGCCGGAACGGGAAGTGCCGCTGGGTGGCGTGCGTGCCATGAATGTCCAGCGGACGCTGCCGCAGCGCGGCCTTCCCACCATCGGGGCGTGGTGCTTCCTGGACAGCTTCGGGCCGGACCGGACGGCCATGTCTGTCCTGCCGCACCCGCATATCGGCCTGCAGACGGTGACCTGGCCTTTGGCCGGCCACATCCGCCACCGGGACAGCGTGGGCAGCGATGTGGTGGTCCGTCCGGGGGAGCTAAACATCATGACGGCGGGTCACGGCGTGTCGCACTCGGAGTTCGCGGTGCTTCCGCCTGCCGGGGAGGAACTGCCTGTGCAGCGGGGCCTCCAGTTGTGGGTGGCGCTTCCGGATGGGGAACGGCACCGCCGGCCGGCCTTCGAACAGCACCGGGCACTGCCCCAGGCCAGAGGGAAAGGCTATACCGCCACCGTGATGGTAGGTGAGCTCGCGGGAGTCGCCTCCCCGGCCACCATGTACTCGCCCATTGTGGGAGCGGACGTTTCCTGTGAGGGGGCGGCGCTGCTGCCGCTGAACCCGGACTTTGAACACGGCATCCTGGTGCTTGACGGCGGCCTGGAGTTGGACGGCCAGGAACTTGGCCCGGGCCCGCTCGGCTATCTGGGCACCGGCCGGCAGGAACTCCAGGTCGAAGCCCTGCCCGGCACGCGCTTCCTGCTTATCGGCGGCGAGCCGTTCGAGGAGGAGCTGCTGATGTGGTGGAACTTCGTGGGCCGCACGCACGAGGAAGTGGAACAGGCCCGGGATGCCTGGGAAGCCCAGGACGGCGTGCCGGACGCGGAGGCGGCTGCCGCCCGCTACGGCCTGGTAGCGGGCCACGGTCCTGACGCCGGCGCCGAAGCCGGACGCATCCCCGCTCCCCCGCTTCCCGGTGTCCGGCTGACTCCCCGGAAACGCTCTGTCTAAACAGCGGGTCCAAACAGCGCGGCCAGTGCCGGCCGGTGCAGCAAACTGTCAGGCCGGCTCCGCCACCAGCTGCAGCACGCCGAAGACCGGTTCCTGGTCCAGCACCCGGACGTCCGTTACGCCAGCGCTTTCGAGGTGCCGGCGGAAGGACTCCTGGAGGGGTGCCACGTTCATTCCCAGGCCGCCGCCCAGGATGACGGGGCCGGTGATCCGCAGTTGGTCCAGGACCTGGAGCGCCAGGCCTGCCAGGTCCCGGCCGGCCTGGTCGAGCATTGCCTGGCTCGCGGGGTGTCCACCAGCTGCGGCTTCCACCACATGCCGGGCCTGCTGGGCCCAGAAGCGGCGGCCGGTGTGCGGGGAATGGAACAGGGCAATGAGCTTGTTGGGGTGCTCCACACCGCAGGATTGCAACAGCGCTGAGGTGAGCTGGTCGGCCGGCTGGCCCTGGTTCATCTGCCGGAGGCTGTGGCGCACCGCTTCGCGGCCCAGCCAGTAGCCGCTGCCTTCGTCCCCGAGCAGGTAGCCCCAGCCGCCCGCCCGGGCCTCATCGCCGTCGGAGTTCCTGCCCCAGGCGGCGGAGCCGGTGCCGGCGATCACCGCCACCCCGGTGCTTGCGTGCCCGGCAGCGAGCAGCAGGCGCGAATCATGCACCACGGTCACCCGGGCGCCGGGAACATGCGGCTGGATCAGCGAGGCAAGGGCTGCGGCGTCCTCGTCCGTGTCGATCCCGCCGGACCCTGCATACACCTGGGACACGCTGCCACCGCCGATCCGGGCGAAGAGGTCGGCGATGTTGCGCGCGGCCTCGTCGCGGGTGACGTTCTGCACGTTGGAGCTGCCTGCGGATTCATCGGCAACGGCGATCCCGTCCTCGAACCGGATGCCGTGGGTCTTGGTGCCGCCGATGTCCAGCCCGATAATGACACCGGCGGGCGGACGTGCTGTGGAAGGTTCGGCGGGACGTGCGGCGGGGTTTTCGGTGTTGGTCACGTCACAAGGGTACTGGCCGCGAAGGCGCCGGACCTCCGGGGCTGGACCGCCGCCGTCGGGAATCGCGGCCTCTTGCCCTGACCGTCAGCCGGTCCGCTGCCTGGCCAGCCCGGCCAGCAGCTGCGGGCCCTCGGCAACCACCATCTCCCGGAAGAGCCTGACCTGGACCGGTTCGGCATCGGGCTTCCTGCGCCGCCAGCTGATGCCCACCTCGCGGAAGGCCAGGGCTGAATCAAGGGGAACTTCCACCCAGCCCAGGTTTCCCGTCTCCGGGCTGACGGTCCGGCCCGGCGCGTCGCCCCCGGGCGGCAGGATGCTGACGCCCAGCCCCGCGGACACCAGCCCGCGGATGGTGTGGGAGTCCTGGCTTTCGAAGGCGATGCGGGGCCTGTATCCCGCTTCGCGGAACAGCGCGTCGGTCAGCGATCGCATGCCATACCCGGGCCCGAGCGCCACAAAAGGCTCCGTCCTGATGTCGGCCAGCGCCGCCGTCGTACGCCCCGCAAGGGGGTGACTGTGATGGACCACCAGGCGCAACGGCTCGCGGTACAGCGGGGAGGACTGCAGGTTCCTGCCGGCCGGCGCCACCGGGGCGGTCAGTGCCAGGTCCGCCCCGCCGGTCGCCAGTTCCTCCAGGCAGGCGTTCCGGGAGCCCTGGCTCAGGGTGAAGACGGCGCCCGGGTGGCGGCTGCGGAACACACTGATCAGCAGCGGCAGGGTTGCCTCGCCAAACGTGTGCTGGAAGGACACTGAGATCCTGCCCCGGACCACCTCCGATTCGTTGCGGACCAGGTCCAGCCCGGCCTGGAACTCCGCCAGGGCCTGCTCGATGTACGGCAGCAGGGTACGGGCAGCGGGAGTCAACCGGACGCCCCTGCCGTCCCTCACCAGGAGTTCGGTGCCGACGACGGCGCTGGCCCGCGCGAGTGCCCTGCTCACCGTGGACTGGGGTACTCCCAGCAGTTCCGCCGTTTCCGTTACGTGCTCCGTGCGCCCCAGCTCGGCCAGCACGGGAAGGAGGGGCAAGAGCTGCATGAGTTGCTTGTGGTCTGCCTCCATGGCTTGGCCTCCCTTTCCCCGACTCCCCCCAACTAGGTAGCGCTAACTGTCGTGTTGGGCACCGAAAACGACAGTTGCCGCTACCCAGTTGGGGAAGTATCCGAATTTGCTATCAGTTTTGCACAAAACATGCATTGGAGGTATGTATCGGGCAAGGGCTACGCTGGCGGCATGCCACACAATGCCAGCCTGACCGGCAGCGGTACGGAGCCGCGCTGGGACGGGCATGCCAAGGGATCACGGGCCTACGGCCGGATCCTCGCGGGCCTGTCCTTTGCCGGCGTGGCGACCTTTGCCCAGCTGTACTCCACGCAGGCGGTCCTGCCGCTGCTGGCAGCGGACCTCCGGATTTCCGCGGCCGAGGCCGCCCTCACGATTTCCCTGGCGACTGTGGGCCTTGCCGTCACGGTGATCCCCTGGTCCTTCCTCGCCGACCGGATCGGCCGCGTCAAGGCCATGACCTGGGGCATCTCCATCGCCACCGTGCTGGGCCTGCTGGTGCCGCTGGCGGACAGCTTCGGCATGCTGCTGGCCCTGCGCCTCCTGGAAGGCATGGCCCTGGGCGGGATCCCCGCCATCGCCATCGCCTATCTCAATGAAGAGGTGACCAAGGCGCACGCGGCGCTGGCGGCGGGAAGCTACGTGGCGGGCACCACGCTGGGCGGCCTTGCCGGCCGCCTGGTGGCCGGTCCCGCCGGAGAGTTGTGGGGCTGGCGCGCAGCGGCCCTGGCCGTTTCCGTCCTGGCAACGCTTGCCGCCGTCGCCTTCCTGGTGCTGGTGCCCCGGGCCCAGGGCTTCGTCTCCACACGGGCAGCCGGCCTGGGCGGCGCACTGCGCACCCTGGGCGGGCACCTGCGGAACATCTGGCTGCTGGCACTGTACGTCCAGGCCTTCCTCATGATGGGCGGCTTCGTTGCCGTTTACAACTACCTGGGCTTCCGGCTGTCCGGCGAGCCCTTCAGCCTTCCGGCCACCCTGATCAGCCTCATCTTCCTGGCCTACCTGTCCGGCACCGTCTCCTCGCGCTGGGCCGCAGGGCTGACGGTGCGCTTCGGACGGCGGAACATCCTGCTCGCCGGTCTGGGCCTGTCGACGGCGGGACTTGCCTTGACGCTGGCGCCGTCCCTCGCCCTGATCCTGGCAGGCCTGGTGGTGTTCACCGGCGGATTCTTTGCCGCGCACAGCATCGGGGCGGGCTGGACGGGAGCCATCGCCAGCACCGGACGCGCCCAGGCCGCATCGCTGTACAACCTCGCCTACTACCTGGGGTCCAGCGTCATCGGCTGGGCCGGCGGCCTGGTTTTCCAGTCCTGGGGATGGAATGCCCTGGCGGTGACCGTTATGGTCCTCGCCTGCCTCACGGCGGCCGCTGCCGCCGTCGTCCATTCCCGGACGGAACGGCCCTCCGCCTGACGCGCCGCAGGATCTGCCGCCTTCCAGCCTGAGCGAATTATCTGCTCCTCAAGGAGTGCCAATGTTCCTGAAATTCGGCCGTGCACGCTCATTCGGGCGTGAAAGCGCGGTATCCGCGGTCTAGGATGAACGCACCACCCTTGGAAGGAACCGCAGTGAGCACGAATCCCAGGAACACCAGGCCGGGAGCCCACCTGGAGCCGCTGGACGCCATCGACGAACGCCTGCTGGCTGCCCTCGTGGAGGACGCGAGGATCTCCAACAAGCAGTTGGCCGAACTGGTGGGCATAGCCCCCTCCACCGCCCTGATGCGGACGCGCGCCCTCTCGGAGCGGGGCATCGTGCAGGGCTACGAGGCCAAGCTCAGCCTCTCGGCCATCGGCAGGTCGGTGCAGGCGCTGGTTGCCGTGCGGCTTCGGGCCCACGACCGGGACCAGATTGACCGTTTCACCGCCCGGGTGCCGCACCTGCCCGCCGTGTTGTCCACTTTCCACACCTCCGGCTCCGTGGATTACCTGCTGCACATTGCCGTCGGAAGCACGGAGGACCTGCGGGACTGGGTGCTGGACAACCTCGCAACGGACCCCGTGGTGGGGCATACCGAAACCACGCTCGTCTTTGAGCACATCCAGGGCAACCACGGGCCACTTCCGGAGTAGTGGAGAGTTCGGCTAGCCCCTTCCGGGGTGGCGGCGCACCGTGTGCGCCAGTGTCACGACGGCCAGGGCAAGCGCCGCCGTACCGCACACGGCGACGAAATTGCCCACGGCAGCAGCCTGGCCGAATACCCCTGTTGCCCAGCCGAGCCCCAGGACCGGGACGGCACTGCCGAGGTAGGTGATGACGTACACCGTGCTGACAATCTGGGCGTGGCGGGCAGGCTCCACCCGGGCAGCCACCTCGTTGAAGACGGTGCGGAATGCCAAACCCTGGCCGGCACCGGCCGTCGCCGCCGCAAGCACCAGCAGCACAGGACTGTGCCACGCGCCGGCGGCGCCCAGCAGGAAGACGGATCCGCCAAGAACGGCCAGTCCGGCCGGAACGACGTAACGGCCGCGGACAGCCAGCAGCTGGCTGAGGGCTGACGTGCCCAGGGGGAGGCCTGCGAGCAATCCAATCAGCGGCCGGGATTCCGTCCCCAGCACCTGGGCGAAGTAACCGGGAGCCAGTGAGAGGCAGAACCCGAAAACAGCAAAGCTGAGGAAGCCGACGGCGGATGCCAGCCAAAATGCTGCCCGTGCGTCCTGCGACACGGACGGGCGCCGCGGCGCCAGTGCCTGCAGCGGCCTGGACGGCGAGGGCAGCATGATGGCCGGACGGGCCCGGAGCAGGTACAGCGGCACCAGAAGCGCGGCCAGCACCACGGAGTACACGGCGTAGGGAGCAGTGGTGGCTGCGGGCAGCAGGGACAGCAGCCCGCCGATGGCCGGGCCGGCAGCTACCCCACCCGCCGAGGCCAGCAGGGTGAAGCGGGACGCCCATTCCGGGCGGGACGGCAGCAGTTCACGCAGGGCCGCCGCGCTCGCACCCGTGGCCAGCGCAACAGCCACCCCTTGCAGCGCGCGCCCGGCACACAGCCCTGCCAGCGAACCCGCCCCGGCGAAGACCCAGCCGCCCGCCAAACCGGTGACCACGGCGAGAAGGAGTGCAGCACGGCGTCCGATGTGGTCCGACCAGTGCCCGGCCAGCATCAGCGTGGCCACGAGGGCAAGGACGTAACTGGCAAAAGCAGCCGTCACGTCCAGGGCGGAGAGCCCTAGCCCGGCCTGCAGGAGCGGGTAAAGCGGGGTGGCAAGGTTGGCTCCCACCAGAAGGACAAAAATGACGGCGCCCGCCATCACCAGCCGTGCCGTAGTGGAGGCATCCCATCCCGCTGCTGCGGACGGAGCGGGGCGCATACGGAGTTCGCTGAAGACCGTCATGAGGCCGCCTTCCGGTTTTGCCGCGGCGGGTGGTCCTTGTGGGAGCCCGGCGCGGCGTGAATAGGTGATGGCTCCAGAATGGAGCACTACTGCTCGTTTGAGCGGAAATACATGGAAGAATTGAGCAGGATCGTCAAAACCTGCACCCGCCGATGATGGAGAGTGACCATTTGGACAAGCTGGACCCTACCGACCTGAAGATCCTCCTGGCGCTGATCCGCGATCCCCGGATCCAGGTGGGCGAGCTGAGCGACTCGGTGGGTGTTGCCCGCAACACCGCCCAGTCCCGGGTCCGGCGGCTCATCCGGGCCGGAGTGCTGCGCCCGGGCGGGCGGGAAGTTGACCTGGAGGCAGTGGGCTATGACGTGGTGGCCTTCGTTACCATCGAAGTTTCCCACCGCGAGCTGGACGGCGTGGTGGCGGCGCTGCGGCTGATCCCCCAGGTCCTGGAGGTCCACGAGATATCGGGCCGCGGCGACGTCTGGTGCCGGGTGGTGGCCACGGATACACACAACCTGCAGGCGTCCCTGCGGCAGGTCCTGCGGATCAAGGGCGTCATCCGGACTGAGACTGTCCTGGCCCTGCACACGCACATCCCCTACCGGACCGAGCCCTTGATCAGCGGCCTCGCCAAGGCTGCGGGCAGCTGACCACTCCATCCCCGACGACGCTCCGCATCCCGGCCGGCGGCGGCCGGACGGCTAGGATTTCGAGAATGGATTGGCTCTCTTACGTTTCACAGATCAACTGGCTTGCGGTGCTGCTTGCCTTCGCGGCAACGATGGCCATCGGCTTCGTCTGGTACATGCCGGCGGTGCTGGGCAACCGGTGGATGGCCGCCATCGGCAAGACCGAGGACGACCTGAAAAACATCAGCGGCGGGGCCGGGATCTGGCTCCCCATGATGGTGGCAGCGGCGCTGACTGCCATCCTCCTTGCCGTCCTGATCAGCAAGCTTGGGCTGGACAACGCCCTGGCCGGCGCCTGGTTCGCCCTGGTTGTGGGGCTTGTTTTCAGGGCGGGCGGCCACGCCATCCACAATGGTTTCGCCGGGCGCCCGGCCGCCGTGACGCTGATCGACTCCGGCCATGACCTGGTAGCCATGACAGTCTCAGGGGCCATTATCGGAGCCATGTCCTGAGCATGCGGCCTATGCAGACCGGAGGCACCCGCCCATGACCATCATCGACAACGCTGTTTACGTGGACGGCGTGCGCCATGCCGAACCCGAAAACCTGGAGCAGACGTTCGAGACCCTGGCGCACCACGGCGGTATGGCCTGGATCGGGCTGTACCGCCCTACCGCCGAGGAGATGGCGGCAGTGGCCGCTGAGTTCGGGCTGCACTCCCTTGCGGTGGAGGACGCCATCTCCGCACACCAGCGCCCCAAGATGGAGCGCTACGAAGACAACCTGTTTACCGTCCTGCGGCCCGCCCGGTACCTGGATGCAAGCGAGACGGTGGAATTTGGGGAACTCCACATCTTCACCGGAAAAAACTTCGTGGTCACGGTGCGGCATGCGGAAATGGCCGGCGTGGCCCGTGTCCGGAAACGTTTGGAGGCACGTCCGGATCTTCTGCGGCACGGCCCGGAGGCAGTGCTGTATGCCCTCCTGGACAGGGTGGTGGACGACTACGCTCCCGTGGTGGCCGGGCTTGAAAACGACATCGACGAGATCGAGGACCAGCTCTTCAGCGGCGACACCACCGTGTCGCGGCGGATCTACGAACTGGCCCGTGAAGTAATCCAGTTCCAGCGTGCCATCCACCCGCTGCCGGACATGATGCACCAGCTGAAGCGGGGGTTCGCCAAGTACGGTGTTGAGACCGAGCTCCAGCACAGCCTCCGGGACGTGGAGGACCACGTGGAACGGGTGATTTCCCGGGCAGACTCCTTCCGGGACCTCCTGCAGAACGCCCTGACCCTGGACGGAACCCTGACAGCGAACCGGCAGAACGAGGCGAGCGCGGTGCAGAACGAGCAGGTGAAGAAGATTTCCTCCTGGGCTGCAATCCTGTTTGCGCCGTCGTTCGTGGCCGGCATCTACGGCATGAACTTCGACCACATGCCCGAGCTGCACTGGGACCTGGGCTATCCGATGGCCATCGGCCTCATGGCGGCGACGGCCTTGGCCATGTACGCCATCTTCAAGAAGAAGGGCTGGCTGTAGCCGGCACCTAAACGCAGCCGGCCAGGATTCCGGCAATGGCGTCGCGCTCCGCCGGGGTCACCCACAGCCGGTACTTCGCCTTCACGGAGGTCTGCCGGGCAACATACTCGCAGCGAAACGCCTTGTTCGGCGGGAGCCACGTCGCGGCGTCCTTGTCACCCTTGGCACTGTTGGTGGGCCCGTCCGCGGCCATCAGGTTCAAGGGGTCATTGGCCAGTTGGCGCCGCTCTTCGTCGCTGAGTTGCCGGGCACCCTTCTGCCAGGCATCGGAGAGGGCAACGATGTGGTCGATCTGGACCGCGGTGCTGGTGTCCTGGCCGCGGACAAAACTGATGGTGGTGCCGGTGTACTTGTCGGCCAGCGTGCCGGTGGCCACCACACAGTTCCGCGTGCCGGGCTTGAACGTCTCACCCTCAAGGTCGCGGGCGAGGATGTCGTTGCGGGTATCGCAGCCGTTGCGGTCCACATCCGCCCATGCGGGCCCGAACTCGTCCCGGCTGTAGCCGGTCTTCGGTGCCCGGCCCTTGACCGGAATGGTTTCCAGCCGGGCAAGCGCGGCAGCGGCTTCTTCAGGGTTGGATGACGACGGCGATGCCTGGGCCGCAGCATCACAGCCGGCGAGAGTGCCTGCAAGCAGAAGGCTGGTAAGAACGGCTATGGACCTGGCAGCGGAGAAGTTGATCGTCATGTTCCTTCACGGATGCGGCGCGCCCGTGGCCTGGACCGTGCTTTTGTGTGGAGACCGTGCATTGTGTGGAGCTAAGGAGATTCGAACTCCTGACCTCTTCGATGCGAACGAAGCGCTCTACCAACTGAGCTATAGCCCCGGAACTGGCCGCCCTCGCGGTGCGTGTGCGGAACCGGTGACCCTAGGCTACAAATTTTCCCCGCTCAATGCCAACCGGCGCGCCAACGGATACGCATCCAAGGTGATTACCGGCGTCGGGCATTGCATTGGGGCCCGCGGCACGTGCTTCCTAGGCGCGGCGGCGCTGCAGGACGTCGTCGAGGTTGCTGAGGGCGCTCTGCGCCTTGGTGAGCTGCTGGTCCTCTGCTGCCGCCGGGGCAGCAGGCGGAGCGGCTGCCGCACCCTGCTTCAGGGAGGGCTTGCCCACGGCTTTCGGGGCCGCCGGCAGCTCAAGCGGTCCGGGCTCCGGGCGCTCGGCCTTGGCAGCTTCCACGTACACGGGCTTGGGAACCTCAACGGGCTCCCATGGAGTGCGTGAAGGAGTTTTCGACGCCGCTGCTGCCGCACTGGCATCACCCGCAGCCACGGCTACAGCCAGTGCCGCCGCGCGAAGTTCCTGTGCTGTCAGCTGCTGGGCCTTGGGCTGGTGCGCCTCGGCATCAAAAAGGGGGCTTTCCGGGCGGGCAGGAGCAGCTTCAGGCTTGGGCGGGATGTGCTCGGTGGCATCAGGGCGCCGAGCCGGTGCACTCATTGCCGAGCGAAAGGCCGCATCGACTTTCGCCTTGCGGTCCCGGATAGCCAGCCAGCGCAGAATGGCGACGGATGCCGCGGTCAGCGCTGCGCAGGTCAGCGGGAGGACGGGCGAGCCGAGCCCGAAGGGCAACAGCACCCCGGAGACAAACGCCGTCAGCAGGGACAGAAACCCGACGAGAGCCAGGGCCGTACGGCCGTAGCGGATCCGGAAACGGCCCGCAGGTGCGGGGCCGCCGGCACTGGAAGCCGGTCCGGCGCTCTTCCTGGTTTCCATTGCTTTCTCCTGCTGGGCGGCGATTTTCAGTACCAAACCGGCTGGTGGTTCAGGTCTTTCATCGGCTGGTGCGTCTGCCGGAAAGTCACCGGCGGGCTGGAACTGGTGCCGGCGGTTCCGGAGGACGTACGGGGCAACCCACACAATCCAGAGCACGACGGCAACCACAAGGATCACTGAGCTGCTAAGGGGGAAGTCCACACTCAAAACCGTATGAGCATCACATGGTATGGCGTGGCATTAGCTTCGGTGTGTCGCGGCCCGGCTCGCAAATGAGTGGATTTATGACGGGCGGGACGCCAGCCAGGGGCCCAGCAGGCCGTCCGGGACTTCCTCGGACGTCAGTGCGAAGGACCGGTGGTCAGCCCAGTCGCCGTTGATGTGCAGGTAGCGGGGACGGTACCCCTCGTCCCGGAAACCCAGTTTCTCCACCACCCGCAGGCTGGGCCCGTTTTCCGGCCGGATATTGATTTCCATCCGGTGCAGCCCCAGCGTCTGGAAACAATGGTCGGTGACGAGCGCCACCGCAGTTGGGGCGATGCCCCGCCCGGCTTTCGCCTGGTCCACCCAGTACCCCAGCGTTGCCATCATGGCTGATCCCCACACGATGGACGAGACGGTCAGCTGGCCGATGATGACCGGATTCCTGCTGCCGGGCACGCGCTCGGTAATGACGAACGGCAGCGCAGTGGCCTGGGCCGCCTGCGCATTCAGGGAGCGCACCATCTGCCGGTAGTCCGGCAGGCCTCCGCGCGGGTCAGGATTGGACGCTTCCCACGGTGCCAGCCACTCGGTGTTGCGGGAACGGACTTCAGTCCACTCTTTTTTGTCCCGGTACCTGATGGGGCGCAGGACCAGGTCGCCGCATTCCAGGGTTACGGGCCAGACAGGGCCAAGGCGCATGGCGCTACTTGGAAAGGCCGCTGGTGAAGCCCGGCAGCCACTCCCGCAGGCCGGGACCCAGATCGTCGCTGTCGATGGCGAGCTGGACGCACGCTTTCAGGTAGCTCAGCTTGTCGCCTGTATCGTAGCGGCGCCCGCGGAACACCACGCCGTAGACGCCGTGGCCTTCGCCGTCACCGGTGGCCAGTTCCTGCAGGGCGTCGGTCAGCTGGATCTCGCCGCCACGCCCCGGACCGGTGCGCTCAAGGACACCGAAGACGGCCTGGTGCAGCACATAGCGGCCAATCACGGCCAGGTTGGACGGTGCTTCGTCGGCGGTGGGCTTCTCCACCAGCCGGTTGATGCGCACGTACCCTTCGCCGTCGATCTCCTGGATATCAGCGCAACCGTAGGCGCTGATCTGTGAGGGTTCCACTTCGATAAGCGCGACGACGGAGCCCCCGGTTTTGGCCTGCACGTCGATCATGGTGCTGAGCAGTTCGTCCCGGGCATCGATGAGGTCGTCGCCCAAAAGGACGGCGAATGCCTCGTCGCCAACATGCTGCTTGGCGCGAAGCACCGCGTGGCCCAGGCCGTTGGGGTCCCCCTGGCGCACATAGTGGATGTCACCGAGGTTGCTGGCCGCCTGGATGGACGCGAGCTTCTCGGTGTCACCCTTGTCCGCCAGCGTGGACTCCAGCGCCGGGACGCGGTCAAAGTGGTCCTCCAGCGCCCGCTTGTTCCGTCCCGTGATCATCAGGACATCGTTGAGACCCACGTGGACGGCTTCCTCAACCACGTATTGGATGGCAGGCTTGTCCACCACGGGAAGCATTTCCTTGGGCATGGCCTTGGTGGCAGGAAGGAACCTGGTACCCAGCCCGGCAGCGGGGATGACGGCTTTGCGAACTCTCGGGTTACTGGTACTCACCGGACTAATCTAACGTCAGCGTCAAGCATTCAGTAATCTAAGGACCGGCCGCCACCTGCCTGGGGGCGCCACGGAAACCGCCAAACGGCGGGCAACGGAGGACATGCACCATGCCTGAAAAGACGAACACGAGGCACGCCTTCGACGCTGCCGCCAAGGACGGCATCCGCACAGCGCACCGGCGGCGCAGGGCAACGCTGACTCCCGCCGATCTGGAGGCCGCCGGGGCTGCCCTCGCCGTCCACGGTGCGGCGTGGGCGGAATCCCTCTCCGGCGGGAAGCCGGCCACGTTCTGCGTGTACCTGGGCATCGGTGTGGAACCGCCCACCCTTCCCCTGATCACCGCCCTCCACGGCAACGGCCACCAGGTCCTGCTTCCCGTCTGCGAACCCGGCAGGGAACTCAGCTGGGTTTTCTGGAGCCCGCAGGCCGGGTTCGAGCGCAGCAAGTATGCGCCCATCCTGGAACCTGCCGGGCCCCGGCATGGGCCCGATGTGGCGGGCGAAGCGACTGCCCTGTTCATCCCAGCAACCGCAGTGGATCTTGAGGGCAACAGGGTGGGCCAGGGCGGCGGCTACTATGACAAATTTCTTGGTCATCTTGCGACCGCCGGGAAGGAAATTCCGCTGGCCGCTGTTATCTACGACGATGAACTGCTTCCGGCCGGGCACATTCCCGCTGAAGAGTTCGACCGTCCCGTACCCGCCGTCCTGGCACCGTCCGGGCTCAGGTCGCTCGCCAGCGGAGTTTGAGCCCAGGTGGCGGGGGCGCCGGAGGATGATAGAATTAGCACTCAGGCCCTGCGACTGCTAATGGATTACCAGGTGGCAGCACGGGACCTCTCGTTTGCCCAAGAGGAGGAGCACCAGTGCCAACATATGCTTACGCCTGCAAGGATTGCGGCCATGCCTTCGATATTGTCCAGTCTTTCTCGGACAGCTCATTGACGTCCTGCCCCGAGTGTGAGGGCACCCTGCGCAAGAAGTTCAACAGCGTGGGCGTCGTGTTCAAGGGCTCGGGCTTCTACCGCACCGACTCCCGCGACTCCAAGGGCAGCACCGTGTCTGCAGCTCCCGCGGCGCCTGCGTCCACCGCACCGGCTCCCGCAGCTGCCCCAGCGGCCTCCGTTCCGGCGGCTGCCGCCAGCTGATTCAGCGTCCGCCATTTCGACGGCGGCCCCGCGCCTTGTGACTGGACGTCCCCTTCGGATGTTGTCCACATAGGAGCGGGGCCGCTGTCGTTTGCTTTTGCAACGCCCTTAGCGTGGGGTTATGCCTGCACACCCGCTTCGCGCCCGCCGGGACACCCCCGGGTTCCTCCACCGCAACCGGAGGCCCCGTCCTGCCCGCCGTTCCAGGACCAGCCGCCCGGCTGCGAAATTCGCGGGATGGCTGAGCCGCAACCGGCGCCTTGCCGTCGCACTGCTTCTGTGCGCGGCGGCAGCACTCACGGTCCATCAGCTGACTCCGGCACCGGTTTACACCGTGAGCGCACTGGCTGCCGCCCGGGACCTTCCGGCCGGGTCGGCCATGGCGGCGGCAGACCTTGCCCAAGTACAGGTGCCTCCGGGCATGCTGGCGGACGGGTTCCTCCGCGACCAGGCCGAGGCGGCCGGGAAACAACTGGCAGCACCGCTGCGCAAGGGCCAGTTGCTGACGGACGCCCAGCTGGTGGGTCCCGGCCTGCTGACGGGCAGCGCGCCGGGTTCAGCTGCCGTTCCCTTGAGGATGGCCGACCCCTCGTCCATCCAGCTGGTGTCCCCGGGCCAGCTGGTCAACGTGGTACTGACAGCAGCCAACGGCTTCGACCAGCAGGAACCGTCGGAGGTCCTTGCATCCGGTGTGCCGGTGCTGTGGACGTCCACAAAGGGCGGCCAGGGCGGGCAATGGCTCGGAACCCAGGAGACCGACGGGCTGATTGTGGTGGCCGCCGATGCAGCACAGGCAGCCCGGCTCGCCGGGGCGTCAACCCAGGGCAAACTGTTTTTCGTCCTGGTGGGACCTCCCTGACCGGCCGCAGAAAACTACTCCCGAGCTACCGCTCGGCGTCAGCCCCAGTGCGGCGGTTTCTGTTCCTTCAGCCAGGCGTCGTGGTCGTCCTCGCGGTCGCCCCAGGCGCGGGGATCGTCTTCCGACGCCGTCCTGGGCAGGATTCCCTCGGTACCACCCTGCACGGGCCCGGGAGCCGGAGCGGCCGCGGTGTCAGCCGAGGCCGACCTGCCGTCGGCAGCGCTGTTGTTCTTCTCTTCGCTGGCCATGTGGCCCGCCTCCTTGCTGCTGTCCGTTTCACCCTGCACCGGCTCACCCTCTACGGGCTCAACCCCGGCGTGCCCGCCGGCAGGCTGCCCAACCTGGGCGTCGGCCATGTCGCCGGCCCGGCGTCCTGAAGCCGGGCGGGTGGAATGCCTTACGTAGGAAACCGGGGCGGGCTGAGCGGCGTCAATATCATTGAGCGCCTGATCAACGTCGTCGTCAAGGAAACCGACAGACGCCGGCCGCGCCGGAAGCGCCATCTTTTCCAGGCCCAGGTACCCTGCGATCCGGTCAGCGCAGGCTGACGGATCGGTGAACACCTCAATGGTCCACAGCGGCATGTACCGCCAGCCCAGGCGCTCCAGCAGCTGCGGCCGCAGCCGGCTCCGCTCCCGGACACTCATGGTGCGGTACTGTTCGGTGCCGTCGGACTCAATGGCCACAGGCCACGGGAGGTCGGCGTCGTCCTGGCCCATGGTGTTGAGTGGATCAGCGGCTGCCACCACATCAATGGCGCCGTCGTACTGGTGCCAGACCCGTGCACCGCGTGCACGCAGGCGGTCCCCCAGGTCCGCAACCAGCGGGTCGGCGCCAAGCGCCTGCTCGCTGGCGGCGGCGCGCGACGCGGGAGTGCCGAGATCGGTGTTTCCCGAGATCTCCCGGTCCAGGAGTGCGTATAGGTCCACGGCTCCGTGCGTCAGCCGGGTGTGGTCCAGGTCTTCGGGGCGGAAGCACGTCAGGACATGCATGGAGCGCCGGGCGCGGGTCATGGCCAGGGCAAACTTTTCGCGGCCTCCCTCGGCCGAGAGCGGCCCGAAGCTGTGCAGGGCACGCCCGTGCGGGGTCCGGCCGAAGCCCGGCGAGAAAATGACGTGGTCGCGCACCAGGCCCTGCGCGCGTTCCAGGTCGACGACCCGGAAGGATTCGGGACCGGCGCCGAAGAATCCGGCGAGGCCCGGATGGTTGGGCAGCTGGAGGCGAATGGACTCGCTGATCCGGGCGGCGTGCCGCAGGCTGGCAGTCACCACGGCGAGGGAGGTACGCGGCCGCAGCCGTGCGTGCTCAAAGACCAGCTCCACCACCCGGTTGACTTCTGCCACCACGGACTCGACGCCTTCGTGGTCTGCACTGGGCAGCCCTGTTCCGTCCGGCAGGTATTCCACCAGCAGGGACCGGTCCAGCCCTGTGGCGGACTGGCCCTCCGGCAACCGGCGCAGGCCGCCGTCGTAAAAGTTCTTGCTCAGCTGCAGGACCAGGTCCTCGTCCACCGCACGGTAGACGAAGTTCAGCCGCCACACCGGCAGCACGGCCGACAGGGCAGTAAATGCGCTCTCAACGCGGTGGTGCGCCGACTCCCCCGGGGCCAGCCGTTCCACCCCGACGGTGAAGGTGCGCGGGCTGGCAATCCGGGAGTCGCCGAAGGCGATCACCTGGCGGGCGCGGGCGATGGACGGCAGGACGGCCTGCAGCGAGGTGGCTTCTGCGTCGAGGATGACCACCGCGTCAAAATGCTGTTCGGCCGGAAGCAGTCCGGTCATCAGGTAGGGACTCACGGACCAGACGGGAACCAGGGTCCCGATCAGGTCAGGCGCCTGTGCCGTCAGTGCCGGCAGGGACACCCGGCCGTCCTTGAGCAGGCTGCGCAGGAGGTCGGCCTGGCGGGGCTGGTCCGCGATGGCTGCCCGCCACCGCTCTGCGAGGTCCCAGCGAAGACGTGCGGCGCCGCTGGCAATGTGCGCGTTGTCGGCCAGCCGGTACTCGGCTTCCAGTTGCCGGAGGGCATCGCCGTCGGACATCGCCAGGTAGTCATCGCCGCTGATCATCGCTTCGAGGGCAGACTGCCACCAGGCCAGCTCCAGCTCCGCTGCCACGGAGCCCGCGGGAACTTCCCGTTCCGCGAGGTCGGCCAGGAGCTCCCCCAGCCCGTGCTCGCGCATGTTCTCCACCAGGAGCGTGCGTTCCGGCAGGGTCTTGAGCGTGTCGCTGTCCGCCACCAGGCGCTCGAGGCGCTCCATGAGCTCTTCATAGCGGACGCGGGACAGTGCGCCGCCCGCTTCCGTGTGCTTCAGGGCCTCTCCCAGCTGGGTGAGCTGGCGGTCCAGTTCCCGGTACATCGCGTTCATTTCGGCGAGCCCCGAGGGAACGGCAGGATGCCTCTGGGTGGTGGCATAGCCGGCCCACAGTGCCCGTTGCTCCTGAACCAGCATCAGCGAGCTGTGAAGGTCGGCGATGTGGACTCCCGGCCGGACGTATTCCTTGGCCACCCTGCGCAGGCGCGACCGCTGCATGGACGTCATCTCGATGCCGCGTTCCCGCCGCCATGCGGACGGAGCGGTAGCGGAGATCAGGTCAGTGACAGGCCTGTCGAAGATGTCCGGCGTGAACTTGTCCAGGCTCCCGCGGACGGCCACGAGCAGCTCGAGCTGCTCGCCCCACTCGGCGAAGGAAGCGCCCAGCCGGATTTCCGCGTGCTCGGCGACGGCGTTCATGCGGTCCCGCAGGAGGGGCAGGCTCTTTTCCACGGCGCGGACAAGATCCTGGGCTTCCTCGGTTTCCTTGCGGGTGAGGAGCCGGGCGCCGTGCCACGGGCTGGTGGTGGAGGCTTTGCTGAAGCTGCCCAGCTCTGCCGCCCGGCGGAGCCTGCCGGCGAGCTCGTCGCGGTCGCGGATGTTGTCCAGGACGCTCCGCTTCAGCCGCACGGTGGTGGCGGGGGCCGGATGGATGGACGTGAGCTCGGCCAGGGACTGCATGGCCTGGTAGGGCGAGCACCCCCAGCGCTGGCGGACGTTGTGCAGCGATGCCACATGGTCCATCAGGGCGTGGCGGTGTTCGGTCAGGGTGGTGTGCAGGTTCCCAAGCTGGGGTTCCAGGGACTTCTCGTTGCGGACGATGGCCCGCACCAGCTGGGCCTTCAGCTGCTGGGCCGTGACGTTCCCGGACAGCTGGAACAGGATGGACTCGAGGCCGAGGGACTCCAGCTGGCCGGAGACCTCGTTCAGGCTGGCACGGCGGTCGCCCACCACCAGGACGGTCTTGCCCTCATCCACCAGGGCACCGATGGTGTTGATGGCGGTCTGCGTCTGTCCTGTTCCGGGAGGGCTGCTCACCACCAGGGAGTCGCCGGCGCGGGCGGCGTCGATGACGTACTGCTGGTCCGTGTCAGCGTCCAGCAGGAGGAGTTCGTCCTGGAGGTGCCTGCTGTCCAGGGGCGGGAAGCGGGAAGGATCCGGTTCCTCGACGTCCACCACTTCGCCACCCGCGGCGGTGGCCAGGGCGGACACGAGCGGGTTGGTGTCATTGATCCAGGGGTCGTCCAGGTTTCCCGAGAGGTCAGCGAAGGTGGAAACCAGGAGGTTGTGCTGGGCCTCGGCTCCGTGGATGGGCCTGATCAGGGTGCCCAGCCGGTCCAGCACGGGCTGCGGATCGAAGCGGGCGGTGCTGTAGGCAAGGCGGGTGACGGCGTTGACGTCAAAAACGATGCCATGCACGTTTTTGAGGTGCCGCACCAGGGCCGGGTTGATGTGGGCCTGTTCGGTCAGCTGGAGTTCGTAGTCGTCCTCCCCCGGCCGGACGGTCAGGGAGATGGCAGTCAGCATCACCGGTGCCGAGACGCGCTGGGGCTTGCCTCCGACGGCGGATGTCCACACCACGGTGCCGGCGGAGAGGTAGCCGGCGTCGATCCCGCGGTCGTTGGCGAGTTCGAAGATCTTGGACCTGATGTTGCGCGAGGCCCTGGCCGCCACCACGTATTGCTGCCGGTCCCGGATGAGGGTGGACAGCCGGGTGCGGCGCCCGGCCATGAGCTGCGCCAGGCCTGAGGGGTGGGCGTGGGTCAGGTCGATGGAGCCTTCGGGGGTTTTGGTAAAGCGCAGCATCGTGTCTGCCCCGGTGACGGGTTTAAGCCCGGACAGCCATTTGCGAAGCTCTTCCGAGCCTTCCGGGTGGCCTTGACCAACTGACACTACTGCCTTCTTTTCTGCGTTTGCACGTGACGCCCTGGACCATACCGGCATAGGTTCGAGCGTAGCCGCTTCCACGCCCGGACTGAGAGACCGCAACACTGCAGTGCCCTAATTTGCGGGAGATTTCACCCCGGAACAG
>NZ_JARHXQ010000002.1:0-7603 GCF_029222765.1 Arthrobacter sp. Cr_A7
AACAACCGCAATCCACACATTTGGAACAGAGGAACACATGCAGCTTCAGGTGGCCCGCATTGGCAAGCCCCACGGCATCCGCGGGGAAGTCACGGTCCAGGTCCTGACCGATGCCCCTGGGGACCGGTTTGTCCCCGGCACCGAGATGGTGGTTGACCCCGCGGCCCTGGGCCCCCTGACGGTGAGCAGTGCGCGGTGGAACAAGGACATCCTCCTGCTCGGCTTCGAAGAGGTGGCAGACCGCAACCAGGCAGAGACGCTGCGCGGCGCCAAGCTCTTTATTGAAACCG
The DNA here is from genome assembly GCF_029222765.1 of Arthrobacter sp. Cr_A7. NCBI lineage: Bacteria > Bacillati > Actinomycetota > Actinomycetes > Micrococcales > Micrococcaceae > Arthrobacter > Arthrobacter sp. Cr_A7. The sequence goes on from NZ_JARHXQ010000002.1 coordinate 291, forward strand.
AGGAGCTGAATGAGGACGACGACGAAGGCTGGTACGAGCACGAACTCGTTGGACTCGAGGCCCGGGTGGGCTCAGACGTGGTGGGCAAGGTTGCCGCGCTCAACACCGGGACCGCGCAGGACCTGCTCAGGGTCACCACCCCGGAAGGCAACGAAATCCTGGTTCCGTTTGTCGAGCAGATTGTTCCCGAGGTCAACATCGAGGAAGGGTACATCCTCCTTACGCCGCCGGCCGGCCTTTTCGAGCTGAACGCGGAGGCCGAAGCAGCCCCCTCGGAACCAGAAGGCAACGCCTAAATGCGCATCGACGTCGTCAGCATCTTTCCCGAGTACCTGGCACCCCTTGAACTCTCGCTGATCGGCAAGGCCCGGCAGGACGGAATCCTGGACCTCCACGTCCACGACCTCCGCAGCTTCACCACCGACAAGCACCGTTCCGTGGACGATACCCCCTACGGCGGCGGCGCGGGCATGGTCATGAAGCCGGAACCCTGGGCGCAGGCCCTCGCCTCCATCGCCGAAGAGCGGCCCCGGGCCGAGGGCAAGCCCGTCCTGATCGTCCCCTCGCCCGCAGGGGAGCGGTTCACCCAGGCGCTGGCCTACGAACTCGCGGAGGAAGAGCATCTTGCTTTCGCCTGCGGGCGCTACGAGGGAATCGATGAGCGCGTGATTGAGTGGTCACGCGAGCACTTCGATGTGCGGCCGGTCAGCCTGGGGGATTACGTCCTCAACGGCGGGGAAGTGGCCGTCCTGGCCATGGTGGAGGCCATCGGCCGGCTGCTGCCCGGCGTGGTGGGCAACCCGGAATCATTGGTGGAGGAGTCCCATTCCGACGGCCTCCTGGAGTATCCCGTGTACACTAAGCCCGCCGTCTGGCGGGAGCGGGAAGTGCCTGCCGTGCTGCTGAGCGGCAACCACGGCAAGATCGCCCAGTGGCGCCGCCACGAGCAGTTCCGCAGGACGGCGTCGCGCCGTCCGGACCTGCTGGAAGGTTTCGACGCCGGAAGCCTCCCCCGTGCGGACCGCACCGAACTGCAGAACTTGGGATACGACGTCGTGGACGGGAAGCTGGCCCGCCGCCCTGAAGCGACCGGGCAACACCCCTGATCGGCGCCGCCCGGCGTATCCTGCCTGCCGGGGCCCGGCAGGATTGGCTGTAACGGTTCCACTGTGGCAAAATTAGTCCTTGTGTCTGCTGGGTCCGCACCTGCCACAGGGGGAGCGCAACCAACAGCTTAGGCAACCGGCCTCGTCAACCATTGAGGCGGCCGGACCACTTAACTTTCGGCAGCAATTTCCGGGTCGCTGACAAGCGCCCGGGCTTGCCTGCCGTGACCCAAAGTGAATGACCTGTGGCGTTCACCAGGAGTGCAATCATGCATATTCTCGATTCCGTAGATGCAGCTTCGCTGCGCACCGATGTTCCCGAGTTCCGGGCGGGTGACACCCTGAAGGTTCACGTGAACATCATCGAAGGCAAGAACTCCCGCGTCCAGGTGTTCCAGGGCTTCGTCCTTGGCCGCCAGGGTGACGGCGTCCGCGAGACCTTCACGGTCCGCAAGGTCTCCTTCGGTGTCGGCGTTGAGCGTACCTTCCCGGTACACTCCCCGATCATCGACAAGATTGAAGTTGTCACCAAGGGCGACGTTCGCCGCGCCAAGCTTTACTACATGCGTGCACTGCGCGGTAAGGCTGCAAAGATCAAGGAAAAGCGCGACTTCAGCACCGCCAAGTAAGTCCCTCCCGGACCTACGAAGGCTGGGCCGCAGCCGTAACCGGCCAGCGCCGGAGCCAATCAGCACCAGCGCAGCAGGATACGGACATGGACCAGACAAAACGCCAGCCCCCAAAAATGGGCTGGCGTTTTGCGTTCCTGGCGCTCCTCCTGGCGGTCGCGGTCAGCGGCCTGGTCCGGTCCCTGTGGATCGATGTCTACTTCATCCCGTCCGAATCCATGGAGCCTGTCCTGGAGGGCGGAGACCGGATCCTCGTATCGCGGACCGGCTTCCAGGAAGAACCGATACGGCGGGGAGACATTGTTGTCTTTGACGGGCGGGGCACTTTTGCGCCGCTCAACAGCGGCCGGGGCCCGCTCGCGGATGCCGCATCCGGAATCACCCAGTGGCTCGGACTCACCGGCAGCGACACCACCTACGTCAAGCGGGTCATCGGACTCCCCGGTGACACTGTGGTCTGCTGCGATGCGGGAGGAAAGATCACCGTCAACGGCCAGATCCTGGAGGAGCCGTACATTTTCGACGGCGACGCGCCCAGTACCCAAAGGTTCAGTGCGGTGGTCCCGGACGGCCGGCTGTGGCTGCTGGGCGACCACCGTTCGCTTTCCGCAGACTCCCGCAGCCTGCTTGGAGCGCCCGGCGGGGGGATGGTGCCCATAGACCGGGTTATTGGCAGGCCCGTCCAGATCGTCTGGCCGCTTGATAGATTTGCTCCAGTACCACGGCCGCCCGCGGCTGAACCAACCATAGAGAACGGACAGTAGATGCCCGAGAACCACGCGCGGACACCGGAACCGCGCCACGACGGCACTTCGGATACCCCGGCCGGCCCGGCCTCCGGGGCAACTGTCCCCGGTGCGGACGAACCGGCCCCCGCGTCTCCTGCCCCGGCGCCGGCGGAAAGCCGTTCGGCTGCCAAAGCGGCGGACAAGCCGACCGGCAACCCGGTGTTCGCCTGGCTGAAGGAAGTGGCCACCGTTGTGGTGATCGCCGTCGTGCTCTCCTTCCTCATCAAGACTTTTCTTTTCCGGGCTTTCTTCATCCCGTCCGAATCTATGGCGAACACACTGGATGTCGATGACCGGATCTTCGTCAACCTCCTGGTGCCGGAACCCTTCTCGCTCAGCCGTGGGGACGTTGTGGTCTTCCGCGACACCAAGGGCTGGCTGCCGGCAGCGCCTGCCAAGGCTGAGGGGCCGTTCACCTGGGTGCAGGACGGTCTGACGTTCGTTGGGCTGCTGCCGGACAATTCGGAGCAGCACCTCGTCAAGAGGGTCATCGGCCTGCCCGGGGACCACGTGGTCTGCTGCGACACCGGCGGTAAAATCACTGTTAACGGGACCGCCCTTGACGAAACGTACGTCAACCCTGCCGAGGTTCCGCAGGTCCGCAACTTCGACGTCGTTGTTCCTGAAGGGAAGGTGTGGGTGATGGGTGACAACCGGAACCACTCCGCCGATTCCCGCGCGCACATGGACGCCGACGGCGGCTTCATCGACGTCGACGACCTCGAGGGCAAGGCAGCGGTCATCGCGTGGCCTTTGAGCCGGATCACCTCCCTGGACAACCACCCGGACGTGTTCCGGAACGTGCCGGCGGCCCCCTGACATGTGCCCGGCAGTCAAGGCGGCCCCGGCTAAGGCCGATCCGGCGCAGACCAATCCGGCACAGGCCGCTCCTGGAAGGACCCGGTCCGGATCCACCAAGGTATCCGCCGTCCGCGCCAAGGCCCCGACGTTGCGCCACGAGCGGTCGTTCAAGGCGCAGGGGGTCCGGTACCTTGCCGGGGTGGACGAGGTGGGACGCGGTGCACTGGCAGGCCCGGTGAGCGTGGGCATCGCTGTGGTCGACCTCGAACGGCAGAAGTCACTGGCCGGGGTGCGGGACAGCAAGCTCCTGGCCCCTGCGGAGCGGGAGCGGCTGGAGCCCCTGGTGCGGCGGTGGAGCGTGGCCTCCGCCGTGGGGCATGCCTCCGCCCAGGAGATTGACGCGCTTGGCATCATCGCCGCGCTGCGTCTGGCCGGTACCCGTGCCTGGCGTGACATCCTTGCCGGCGGAGTTACCCCGGACATGGTGCTGCTCGACGGCAGCCACAACTGGCTCTCGCCGGCCGGGCAGCCGTCCCTGTTCGATCCGCCGGTCCTCGACGTTGCCTGTGACGCCCCGGTGCATACCAAGGTCAAGGCGGACATGCAGTGCCTGAGCGTGGCCGCCGCCAGCGTCATCGCCAAAGTTGAGCGGGACCGGACCATGCGGGAACTGCACGTTGAGTACCCCGACTTCGGCTGGGACATCAACAAGGGGTATGCCACTGCGCTGCACCGCGACGTGCTCCGCGCGGCTGGGCCCACTCCCTACCACCGGGTGAGCTGGCGCCTGCTGGGCGGGGAGCTGGCGGACGGGGAGCTGCAGGACGGGGAGCCGGACCCCGGCGGGTTGCCCGGCTGGGAAGATTCAGCGGAAGACTGAGTCCTGCCATGCTCCGGCGCCTGCGGCGGTTGAGATGGTGCAAGATGGAACCATGAGTGCTGAAGATCTTGAAAACTATGAAACCGACATGGAGCTGCAGCTCTACCGTGAATACCGCGACGTCGTCGGACTGTTCAGCTACGTTGTCGAGACCGAACGGCGCTTTTACCTGGCCAACCATGTTGATCTTCAGGCCCGCAGCGCGGACGGTGAAGTCTACTTCGACCTGACACTGCAGGACGCCTGGGTGTGGGATGTGTACCGGTCGGCGCGGTTCGTCAAGAGCGTCCGGGTCCTCACATTCAAGGACGTTAACGTGGAAGAGCTTCCGCGCAACGAGGAGCTGGCCATGCCCAAGGACGTGGACCTGGGCAACTAGCGCCCGGCCCGCCACTCCACTTCTCCTCCACATCCTGCCCGGTCCACATAGGGCAGTTGTTCCCTTACCTTCGCTTGCTTCCGGCAGCAGGCTGGTTGCGGAGGTAGAAGATGAAATCAAAAGACCTGTTGGGCCGGCACGGCGAGGACCTCGCCGTCGGATACCTTGAATCCCTGGGCATGCTGGTGGTGGAGCGCAACTGGCGCTGCACCGAGGGCGAAATAGACATCGTGGCCCTCGACGGCGACGCGCTGGTCATTGCCGAAGTCAAAACCCGCCGCTCGCTGGATTACGGCCATCCCTTCGAGGCCGTCGGGCCCGAAAAGCTCGCCCGGCTGCACCGGCTCGGTTCGGCGTGGTGCCGGGACCGGGAACTGCGGATGCCCCTGCGGCGCGTGGACGTGATAGCGGTCGTGGACGACGGCGGCGGCGAACCCTTGGTGGAGCACCTCAAGGGGGTGGGGTGAATGGCGCTGGGCCGCACGTACTCCATCGCGCTGGTGGGTTTGAACGGGTACATAGTGGAGGTTGAGGCCGATATCGGCCAGACCCTCCCGGCTTTTGTGATCCTCGGCCTGCCGGATGCCGCCTTGAATGAAGCCAAGGAGCGCATCCGGTCCGCGGCGAAGAACTCCGGCATCCCGCTCAGCCGGCGGAAGATCACCGCCAACCTGATCCCGGCATCGCTTCCCAAGCGCGGCTCAGGTTTTGACCTCGCTGTCACCATGGCTGTGCTCCGGGCGGCCAACGACATCAAGCCGACCGGCCGCACGGTCTTCATCGCGGAACTCGGGCTTGACGGCAGGCTCCGGCCCGTCCGGGGAATCCTTCCTGCCGTGATGGCCTCGGTGCAGGCCGGATATGCGGAGATCGTGGTGGCGCAGGCCAACCACGCCGAGGCGTCGCTGGTCCCCGGCGCCAACGTCCGCGGATACCGGACCCTCGCCAGGCTGGCGCTGGACTTCGGGGCAGACCCGCAGGAACTTGCCCTGGATTTCGAACCGGACGACGCCGAGGACTACGGCGACGCGCCCGGCGAGGCCGCCAGCTGTCCGGACATGGCGGATGTCTCCGGCCAGGGCGACGCCCGCCGTGCCCTTGAGGTCGCGGCTGCCGGAGCCCATCACCTGCTGCTCACAGGTCCGCCGGGCGCCGGTAAAACCATGCTCGCGGAACGCCTGCCAGGCCTGCTGCCTGACCTTGGCGACCATGAATCCATGGAGGTCACCGCCATCCACTCGTTGTGCGGCCTGCCGTCATCCGCGGTCCAGCTCCTGCGCCGGCCGCCCTTTGAAAACCCGCACCACTCCGCAACCGCCGCTGCCATCATCGGCGGCGGCTCCGGGCTGCCCCGGCCGGGAGCGGCATCGCGGGCACACCGCGGGGTGTTGTTCCTGGACGAGGCCCCCGAGTACGAACGCCGTGTCCTCGATGCCCTGCGGCAGCCCCTGGAGAGCGGTGAGCTGGTCATCCACCGGTCCGCAGGAACCGCTGCCTACCCCGCGCGTTTCCAACTGGTGCTCGCCGCCAATCCCTGCCCGTGCGGCAAGGCCTCCGGCAAAGGGCTCGATTGCACCTGCACCCCCATGATGCGGCGCCGCTACCTCGCCAGGATGTCGGGACCTTTGCTGGACCGGGTGGATATCCAGCTCCAGGTCGAGCGGGTGTCCCTGGCCGAGTTCGGACAGGCCGGGGAAGAGGAGGACACGGCGTCAGTCGCCCGGCGGGTGCGGGCCGCGCGTTCCCGGCAGGCCGAGCGGTTAGGCCCGTTCGGGTTGGAGACCAATTCGCAGGTGCCTGGCCGCATCCTGCGCGGGGAGTTGCGGCTTCCCCCAACTGCCACCCGCATCCTCGATCATTCCCTGGAACGCGGCGTCCTGACAGCCCGCGGCTACGATCGGGTTCTGCGCCTGGCGTGGACCCTTGCCGACCTTGCCCATCGGGACGTCCCCGATACAGACCACATCGGGCAGGCCCTGGGCCTGCGGCAGGCAGCGGCGGCCGCGGCATGAAGGAACCAGCCATCGATGCGGAACGGCTGGCGCGCGCCGCGCTGTCACGGCTCATGGAGCCCCAGGATGCTGCGGGCCTCGCCCTCGTCCAGCTGGCGGGCGCGGTGGACGCCCTCGGAATCGCCACCGGCCAGCTGAAGGCGGGGCCCGAACTGGAGCGCGAAATCACCGGGCTCCTTGCTGACAACGGCTCCGCCACAAGCTGGGCCGGAATGGCCGCTGCGATTAAGCGTTGGCAGCCACGGATCCCTGACCTGGCGCCGGAACGCGACCTCGCTACCATGGCCCGCCTGGGCGGACGTCTCATCATCCCGTCCGACGATTTGTGGCCCGGCCAGTTGGCTGACCTCGGAATCCAGGAACCGATCTGCCTGTGGTGGCGCGGCCAGGAGCAGCCGCTCCCGGCCGCTGACACCTGTATCGCCCTGGTGGGGTCGCGGGACAGCACCAGCTATGGAGCGGCCGTCACGGGCGACCTCGCCTACTCGCTCGCGCAGCGCGGATTCACCGTGGTCTCGGGTGGCGCATACGGCATCGATGCCCATGCCCACCGGGCTGCGCTGGCCGGGGGCTCCGGCGCCGTACCCACCATCGCCGTGATGGCGGGCGGTGTGGACCGGTTCTATCCGTCCGGGAACGAGGATCTCCTGCGGGCTGTCTGCAACCAGGGAGCGGTGCTTGCCGAGGTACCTCCCGGTTCTGCGCCTACCCGGTACCG
>NZ_JARHXQ010000300.1:0-48391 GCF_029222765.1 Arthrobacter sp. Cr_A7
GTCGGCTTCAGCCTCATCTCCGACAACGGCGGAATCTTCCCCAACGGCCTGCTGCCCATGATCATCCTCATGCAGGGCGTCCTGTTCGCCTACGCCTCCATCGAACTCGTCGGCACCGCCGCCGGCGAAACCGAAAACCCCGAAAAAATCATGCCCAAGGCCATCAACTCCGTGGTCTTCCGCATCGCCGTGTTCTACGTCGGCTCCGTCATCCTCCTGGCCCTGCTGCTCCCATACACCTCCTACGAAAAAGGCGTCAGCCCCTTCGTGACCTTCTTCGGCTCCATCGGCATCCAGGGCGTGGACGTCATCATGAACCTCGTCGTCCTCACCGCCGCCCTCTCCTCCCTCAACGCCGGGCTCTACTCCACCGGCCGGATCCTGCGCTCCATGTCCGTCAACGGCTCCGCCCCGCGCTTCGCCTCCCGGATGAACAAAGCAGGCGTCCCCTACGGCGGCATCGCCATCACCGCCGGCGTCTCCCTCCTCGGCGTCCCGCTGAACTACCTCGTCCCCGCCGACGCCTTCGAAATCGTCCTCAACGTCGCCTCCGTCGGCATCATCATGACCTGGGCCACCATCGTCCTGTGCCAAATCCAACTCCACCGCTGGGCCGACAAAGGCTGGCTCAAACGCCCCACCTTCCGCATGTTCGGCGCCCCCTACACCGGCTACCTCTCCCTCCTCTTCCTCCTCGGGGTCCTGGTCATGGTCTTCATCGAATCCCCCCTGACCATGCTCGTCACCGCCATCGCCTCCATCCTCATGGTCTTCGGCTGGTACGCCTGCCGCAAACGCATCCGCGACATCGCCGAAACCCGCGAAGGCTACACCGGCGCCGCACCCGTCATCGCCAACCGCACGCCCATCTCCTGAATCAACAGCATCGTCTTCAGCCCGCCCTCAACAAAAGAAAGACAATGACACCTGAGCCCCAGTCCACCGTGACCACCTCCCCCACCCCGCCCGCCGCCGTCGTCCTCCATCAGGACGGCGCGCTGCAGGCGCGGCCCAACGTTCCCACGGCAATACTCAAATCCGCCGGCCACGTGATCGTCGATTCGCTCACGGCCCACGGCGTGGAGCGCACGTACGTGGTTCCGGGCGAGAGCTTCCTGGACGTCCTGGACGGCCTGCACCATTCGGATATCGAGACCGTCGTGTGCCGGCACGAGGGCGGTGCGGCCTACATGGCCGAGGCCGACGGCAAGATGAACCAGCGGCCCGGCGTGGCCATGGTGACCCGTGGACCGGGCGCAGCTAACGCCCATGTGGGGCTGCACACGGCCTGGCAGGACTCCACGCCCATGCTGCTCTTCGTAGGCCTCATCCCCTTCGCGCACCGCGACCGCGAGGCATTCCAGGAGTTCGACATCAAGGCCTGGTTCGATACCGGCGCCAAGCGCGTGATGGTCCTGGACCATGCCGAGCGGGCCTCCGAAATCGTGGCCGAAGCGATGTTCGCTGCCATGAGCGGCCGGCCCGGTCCGGTGGTGGTTGGCCTGCCCGAGGACATCATCCGGCAGCAGATCGATCCGGCCCTGCACCCCGCCATTCCGGTGGCGGCAGGCGGCATGAGCAGGACGGACGCCGCGGCCTTGGAAGCTGCGCTGGCGGAGGCGAGGAAACCGCTCTTCGTCACGGGCGGCAACGACTGGACGCAGGAAGCTGCCGACGAGCTCACTTCATGGCTGGAACGGCACCACATCCCCGCAGCGGCGGAATGGCGCACCCAGGGAACAGTGTCATTCGATTCCCCCTCCTATGTGGGCCCGATTGGCTATGGCCGCCCGCGCCCCACCTATGACCTGCTGGAGGAAACGGACCTGCTCGTGTTCGTGGGCACGGTGCCGGGCGACGTTATTACGGACGGTTTTGTCTGCCGGCAGGACTGGAACAAGAAAAACTTCCTGGTCACCGTCGACCCGTCCCTTCGTGGCCGGTCCGGTCCGGTGTCGCGGCAGATCCTGGCCAAGCCGGAAGCGTTTGTGCGTGAACTGGCGGACATCAGCCTCCCGGTGAAGGAGGAGTGGAAGGCCTGGACCGTCCGGATGCGCGCCGAGCAGGAGCAGTTCGCCGCGCTTCCCCCGGCGGCGCCTGCACCGGGCCAGGCACGGATGGACACGCTGATGGCGAACCTGGTGCCGCGGCTGCCCGGGGATGCGATGGTGACGTTCGGGGCAGGCGAGCACACCAACTGGGCCCACCGGTACTTCCCCACCCGCCGCTACGCGTCCATGATCAGCGCCCGCAACGGCTCCATGGGCTACTCCGTCCCGTCGGCCATCGCGGCATCCCTGGCTGAACCACGACGGCGGGTGGTTACCATCGCCGGGGACGGCGAGTTCCTGATGAACGGGCAGGAGCTGGCCACGGCGGCGCAGTACGGCGCCACTCCGCTGGTGATTGTGATGGACAACCAGGAATACGGCACCATCCGCACCCACCAGGAGCGGCACTACCCGGAACGAGTGTCCGGCACCCAGCTGAAGAACCCCGACTTTGGCCTCATGGCCCGGGCCTTCGGCGGTTTCGGCATCACGGTTACCGAGGACGAGGATGTTCCAGCAGCACTGGATGCGGCGCTGGCAGCCATCGACAGGGACGGCGTGTTCGCGCTCATCCACTTGGTGGTGGCGCAGCGGGTCAAGGCGTACTAGCCAGTCAAGGCGTACTGGCCAGTCAATGCGTACTAAGGAAACCGCACGCTGAACGCGTGCCACAGGGAAAGCGGACGGCGCCAGGAGGTCCCGGCGTCGTCCGCTGCCCTGCCAGCCGCCGGCTAAAGCCGGTCCGTCCTGTCGTCGCCGCCCTTGTGGCCTGCCCCGCGGAGGTTTTCCTGGACCTTGCCAAACAGGTCCTTGATGGTGGATTCGGCGTTTGTCATGACATCCACCTGCAGGTAGACGTCGTGCGTGAGGGGAAGATCGTACTCATCCTTCAGGTGCGTGCCGCCCGCCACCCCGTCCAGCGACAGGTAGACCATTGCCTCGGTCCGGGCGATCCCGGCGATCCTGCCGAAGACAACGGTGAACTCGTTCGGCTGAAAGCTGACGGTGTGGCCAATATGGGAACGGTCCAGCTCACCTGCGGGAACGGCCTTCTCTGACTGGCTTCCGGTGTAGTCCATGAACTTCTCCTTCAATCGCCTGGCACTTACGCAGGCAGTCTAGCGCCCCGCTCCTTTTGGCTGGCCCGGATGCGTGCTGGAGGGCTGCACAAACAGGCAGCGGAGGCCGTGGTCAGTCCTCCATTGAAGCAGCGGGCCCGGCACCTGTTTGATGGCAGGAAGCGGTGGTAAGGCCGCTGCCGTAAACCGAAGGAAAAAACCGTGACTTCAATGGCGAACCGCGTCACAAGCCCTGCCCGCTGGGACGATGTCGAAATTGGCGACAACGTCGAACTTCGACGGAATGATGCCCCCGTCTTCGCCGGGCTGGTGGATGCCCGCACGGAAGACGGCGACGTGGTGTGGGTTGTTGCCCTTGGCGGAGGACGCCGGCTGTTCCACATCGCCGACGGCTACCACCTGGCAGCGGCACCGGCGTGACGGAGAGCTGCCCGGAGGACTGCCACTACTGCCGGGGCCCGGAGACGGACTGAGGCTCTGGTTGGCGGGTCCTGGCTGACTTGGGTGCCGAATGACGCGGGTCCTGGCTGACTTGGGTGGCGCGGCCGGTCCTGCAAGACTGGCACCAGCCCAGCAGCCAACCGTCAGGAGACCCCCATGGCCCCGCACAGCAGCCCCGTCGGCACCAACCGGTTCACCGATCTCCTGGGAATTGACGTTCCAGTGGTCCTGGGCCCCTTTGGCGGTGCTTCCTCCGTCCAGCTCACCGCAGCAGTGAGCGACGGCGGGGGGCTGGGTTCCTACGGCCTGTACGGTTACGACGGCGAGGCGATCCAGCGGACCGCGGCGGACCTGCGCGCTGCCACGGCCAAACCCTTCGCGCTCAATCTATGGGTGCCCACCGGCAGTGAGGCCACGTCCGTGCCGCAGGCTGACTTCGACCGCTACGTCGGTGGCCTCAAACCATACTTCGAGGAGCTCGGCATTCCGCTGCCGCAGATGCCGGCCCGGTACCTTGCCGACTACGGGGAGCAGGTGGAGGCCACGCTGGAAGCCCGGCCCGCCGTCGTCAGTTTTGTGTTCGGTGTCCCCGCTCCCGAGGTTGTGGAAGAAGCACACCGGCGCGGCATCAAGGTCCTCGGCACCGCCACCACCGTTGATGAGGCAGTTGCCCTTGAGGAAGGCGGCGTGGACGCCGTCGTCGCCAGCGGGATGGAGTCCGGAGGCCATCGCGTTTCCTTCCTGAAGCCTGCCGAAGAATCGCTGGTGGGAACCTTCGCCCTCATCCCCCAGGTGGCGGATGCCGTGGCAATTCCGGTTGTTGCGGCCGGTGGAATCGCCGACCGGCGCGGATATGCCGCCGCCCGTGCACTCGGCGCCGACGCCGTGCAGGTGGGCACAGCGTTCCTGGCAACGCGCGAATCGGCCGCCGTGCCCGCTTACCGCGCAGTACTCCGCAGTCCCGCCGCCGGCCACACTGTACTTACCCGAGCAATGAGCGGCAGGCTGGCCCGCGGCATCCCCAACCGCGTCATCACAGAACTGGCCGACTCCCCGTCCGTCGCACCGTTCCCGGTCCAAAACTGGCTCACGGGCCGCTTCCGGCCCGAGGCCGCTGCGCAGGGAAAAACTGAGCTGATGTCCCTCTGGGCTGGCCAATCCGCACGCCTGATCCGGCATGACAATGCCGCGGACGTCCTGGCCGAACTGCTGGCCGGCGTCCCCGGCCAGTTATCCACGTAGACCCCATCCCGGCGGGTTTGTTCGGCGAATCCCGATAGTATCTGGTGGACCGAAAACATGGCCTGGACCGCAGTTCTGCCCCCGGCAGTTCCGCATCTGCGCGGAGAGGAGTAGCCGTGCCAACGCACCGCCCGCGCACTCCCTTCCACGGCTTCCGTTCCTCGGCGCTGGCAACCGGCATCTTCGCTCTTGCGGCGGGGGCGCACCTTGCCGGCGGCGCCCGGCTGCCCGCCCCCGGGATCCTGCTGGCAGTCCTGGCACTGACTGCCCTCGTCAGCACCGCAGCCACACGGCTGCGGCTCGCCTTCCCCGCGATGGCAGCGCTCCTCGCTGCCGGCCAGCTTGTGCTGCACGAGCTGTTCACCGCGTTCGGCCGCCCGGGTTTGGCGGCAGCACCGGGGTTTCCGCTGGACGGCCACCAGCACGCCGGGAGCCACGCAGCTTCAGCGGAACTGGCCGCCCTGGCCGCGCACGTGGGCCCTGCAGACCCCGGCTCGGCGCCGCTGATGCTGGCCGCCCACGCAGTGGCAACACTCGGCTGCGCGCTTCTGCTCGCCAGGGGTGAGGCGGCCCTCTGGGCCCTCGCCGCCTGGCTTCGTCCGCTGGCCGCCCTCCCCCAGGCCGTAGCGCCCAGCGCTGATGGCCCCGTTGCCGAAACTTTTCCGCCCGACGCCGCGCCCCGGCGTCCCTGGCGCAATCTCCGGCAGGACAACCGGCGCGGCCCGCCTTCCGCCGTCGTTCTCCCGTCCTGAACCGCACCCGGAAACCTGCCGGCCGCGGCCCCCACTTCCTGCACGCCCGGTTCCGGGCATGCATCCGAAAGGCAACCCCATGAACACCCGATCCCTTCGCCGTGCCCAGATTCGCCGTTCCCTGAACCACCGCTTCCTGATGCACCGTTCCTTGATGCACCGTTCCCTGGCCGCCGCCGCTGCAACCGGCGGCGCCGCAGCCCTGCTGCTGGCAGCAGCGGGCGGAGCCGCGGCACACGTCGGCGTCACACCTGACAAGACCTCAGCCAACTCCTACGCCCTGTTGACCTTCGCGATTCCGCACGGCTGCGGGGAGTCCGGCACCACCAAGGTGGCCATCACCCTGCCATCGGAACTCAATGACGCCCAGCCCACAGTGAACCCCAACTGGACCGTCGAAAAAGTGGCGGAGCAGCTTCCCGAGCCTCAAAAGCTCGCGGACGGCACGTCCGTCACCAAGCGGACCAGCCAGATCATCTACACCGCCAAGGCGCCCCTCCCCCATGAACTCCGGGACGCCCTGGTCCTGTCCGTCAAACTCCCCGACTCAGCCGGGACAACCCTGCACTTCCCCACCCTCCAGACCTGCGAAGTGGGCCAGACGGACTGGTCGGAGATCGCGAAGGACGGCGCGGACCCGCACTCCCTCAAGTCCCCCGCCCCGACCATCACCATCACGGAGGCGGCTAACGCTGCCGGCCATGGCGAGGCCTCCGCCAGCCCGGCATCCCACTCCACCGAGCAGGCCGCGGCCGTCACGGACAGCGGAGCCGGGGCCCGCAGCTGGGCAGGACTCGCGGCCGGCATCGGCGGCCTGGCCCTGGGCGGGGCAGCCCTGCTGCGCAGCGGTGCCCGTAACAAGGCAACGGCCGGCGCCGCCGGAAAGTAAGCGGCCTGCGCCACGGAAACCGGCGCCACACTAATGGCCCGTTTGATGCCCGGATCATCACGATCCGGGCATCAAATGCCCGCCAGGCACACCGCATCGTTGACGCGGCCAGCGGCTGCCGCGAAGGTGGTGCCATGAGGTCTCAGAGAATTTTCCAGGGGATAGCCGTGTCGACGGCGGCCGCAGCTGCCGCCCTGATGCTTACAGCGTGCGGGCCTAGCAGCACGCCGCAAGCGCAAACCACCACGACGGCGCCGGGCACCGGCTCAGCCAGCCCGGAGGCGCCGTCCGCGTCACCGCCGTCGTCCGCAGCGCCGTCGTCCGCGCCGTCGAGCGCTGCACCGGCAACCTCCACCCCGGCGTCACCGGGCCTGTGCAAGGCGGCGGCACTGTCCGCCGCCACCGATGCCTCAGGCGGGGGCGCGGCCGGCAGCGTCTACATGAAGCTCAACCTGACCAACACCGGCCCTGAATCCTGCATCCTCAAGGGCTTCCCCGGTGTATCCCTGGCCGCGGACAACGCGGGCGCTCCCATCGGTGCGCCCGCCACCCGCGACGAATCTGCCCCCGTTGTGGACGTCCTCCTGGCCCCGGGCCAGACAGGCTCCGCGGTGCTGCGCTATACCCAGGCCGGAAACTACACAGACTGTGCCATGGTGGACGCCGCGGGCTACCGGATCTACCCGCCGGAGGACACCGCGTCGCTGTTCCTGCCGCAGCCCACCAAGGCATGCAGCAACGCCGGCATCACGCTGCTGAGCATCGGCGCGTTCCAGCCGGCCTAGCGCCATTTCCTGTCCATACCCGCAAACGACTGCAGGCGGTCCGGCATTCAGCCGGGCCGCCTGCAGTGCTATGTCCGCCACCAGGCTGGCTGCCTGGTCCGATGGTCCTGGTTCTTGATTCCTCGTTGGATGATTCCTGGTGCGGCGCTTTTCTAGTGCGCCGTGGTGGTGCGGCCGGCACGTGCCGTGCCCCGGGACAGGGCGAGGCCCAGGCCCAGCATGCCGACACCCAGGATGAAGTGCAGCCAGTTGTCCGCCATGTTGACAGGGACGAAGTTGGCCGGGGTGTCCAGGCCGATCAGCAGGCCGTAAAGCCACAGCACCAGGTAGATGGCACCGCCAATGACCAGGTAGTTCCTGGACTGGGCGGCACTGCGGGCCATGGCGATACCGGCTGCGCCGAAGAGCAGGTGGACGATGTTGTGCAGCACGGACACCTGGAAGATGCCCAGCAGCAGGGCCCCGGATCCATGCCCCGCGAAGCTCATGGTCTCGTAGTTGGTGGTGATTCCGGGGATGAATCCCAGGATGCCTACCAGGAGGAAGACCGCTCCTACGGCGAGGGCTGCTTTTTGAATATTTGTCCGGCCTACGGTTCGACCGTCGGAACTCATGCTTGTCATGGTTTCTCCTGCTATTTGTCGAAAACGTTCACATCATGGCTGCCGGGCTGTGCCTGACCATAGACTTAAACCCCGACAAGGTAAGTATACTTATCAAGTGCGCCACGGATAGGTCAGGGTATATAACAGACCCATCACAAACTGGCCCCCCACCAGCGGATTTATTACCGGAGGCAGGTTGAGCTCATGACGTCGATTTGGTTGGACCGCAGCGAAACGTTCACTTCTGATCCGTTTGAGCCCGACAGCAAGTACGACACCGTGGTGGCAGGGGCCGGGCTGACCGGCCTGGTCACCGCCTTGCTGTTGGCGCGCTCCGGACAGAAGGTACTGGTGATCGAGGCACGGTTCCCCGGAGCTGTGACCACCGGAAATACCACCGCCAAAGTGACCCTGCTGCAAGGCACCTTCCTGTCCCAGCTCGCCCGCCAGTACTCCGCCAAACAGGTCCAGGCGTATGTTGATGCGAACCGTGAAGGCCAGGCGTGGCTGCTGCGCTACCTGGACGAACACCAGGTGCCCTACCAGCGCCGGGACGCCTACACCTACGCCGCCACCCCGCAGGGCACCGAGAAACTGCGGGAGGAGGTCAGTGCCGGCACCACCGCCGGACTGGACATGGAGTACGTGCGCGACGCCGGCCTTCCCTTTGCCGTGCACGGCGCCGTACGGCTCCCCGACCAGGCCCAGATCAACCCGATGCAGGTCCTGGACACACTGATGGCGGACATCCGGAGCCGCGGCGGCACCATCGTCAGCGGGGTGCGCCTGCGGGACGTCACCGGCGACATTCCCTCAGCCGTGAAGACGGACCGCGGCAGCGTGCGGGCGGACCGGGTTGTGCTCGCCACCGGCATCCCCGTCCTCGACCGGGGCCTGTACTTCGCCAAGCTGAAGCCGAGCCGTTCCTATGCCGCAGCACTTCAGCTGCAGGAAGGGCAGGAGCCGCCTCCGGGCATGTACATCTCGGTGGAGCAGCCCACCCACTCGCTCCGGGATTTCGAGCACAACGGCCGCAGGCTCCTGCTGGTGGGCGGCCACGGACACCACGTGGGACGTGCACAATCGGAAAAAGCCCATCTTGCCGGGCTGCTCGACTGGTCCCGGCAGCACTACCCGGGTGCGGTCACCACGCATACGTGGTCCGCCCAGGATTACATGGCCACCAACCTGATGCCGTTCTTCGGCAAGCTCCCCCGGGGTAAAGGGCACGTCTATTTCGGCACGGGCTACAACAAATGGGGCATGACCAACGCCGTTGCGGCAGCGGTGGGAATCTCAGCGGATATCCTGGGCGGCCAGGTGCCGTGGGCGGATACCATCCATCACCGGGTCACGTCCCCCTCCGGCGCACTCTCCGCGGTAGCACTCAACGCCGGAGTTGCCGCCAAGCTTGCATCCGGCTGGGGGCAGCTGGCAGCGGAAGGGCTGAAAACCGAAGGCGCCAAGGCGCTGAAGAAGGGCAAGGAGCAGCCTGCCCCCGCGGCGGCGCCGGTGGTGCCTGCCGAAGGCCAGGGCGAGGTTTACCGGGAGGGAACGCGGCCCGTAGCTGCCTCGACTGTGGACGGGACCACGTGCAAGCTGTCTGCTGTCTGCACCCACCTTGGCGGCATCGTGCACTGGAACGACAGTGAACTGACGTGGGACTGCCCCCTGCACGGTTCCCGGTTCAGCAGTGAGGGCAAGCTCCTGGAGGGCCCGGCCACCCGGGACCTCCCCCAGGCCGGAAAGGCTTGAGCGGGCGTTCCGGAGGCACCGGCATCCCTGTCGGTGCCTTGGGGCATGATGGAGGCATGAACCAGGAACAGCCTTCCGGCAGCGGCACGGACGCCGGTGCGGCCGCGCCCATGGGCCAGTTCAGCAGGCCCACCCGCGACTGGTTCCTGGGCGCCTTTTCCGAGCCCACCCCCGCGCAGGCAGGGGCATGGAACGCCATCTCCTCGGGCTCCCACGCGCTCGTGGTCGCCCCTACGGGTTCGGGCAAAACGCTTGCTGCTTTCCTCTGGGCCCTGGACCGGCTCCTCTCCTCTGCAGCAGCAAGCCCCGAACCCGAAGCTGCCGGTCCCGCGGTTTCTGCCGCCGGGTCAAAGGGAGCAGCAAAGGGCCGGCGCCCGCGGGCTCCCAAGCGGAAAACCCGGGTCCTCTACATTTCGCCGCTGAAGGCGCTGGGCGTGGACGTGGAACGGAACCTCCGCTCCCCGCTCATCGGCATCACGCAGACCGCCAAGCGCCTGGGACTGCCCGCGCCGCTGATCACTGTGGGCCTCCGGTCCGGGGACACCACCACGTCGGACCGGCGGGCGCTGCTCAGCAACCCGCCGGACATCCTGATCACCACGCCCGAGTCCCTGTTCCTGATGCTGACGTCCCGGGCCCGCGAGACCCTCGCCGAGGTGGACACCATCATCGTTGACGAGGTCCACGCCGTGGCGGGAACCAAGCGCGGCGCGCATCTCGCCGTCTCCCTTGAACGGCTGGATGCCCTGCTGCCCAAACCCGCCCAGCGGATCGGGCTCTCCGCCACCGTGGAACCGCGCGAGCTCGTGGCCCAGTTCCTGGCGGGCACGGCGCCGGTGGAAATCGTTGCGCCGCCCGCGCAGAAGAACTGGGACCTCACGGTCTCCGTCCCTGTGGAGGACATGTCCGACCTCCAGGGCGCGGCCGGGGCCTTCGATTCGGGTCCTGCCTCCGGCCTCCAGCCCCAGGCGTCCATCTGGCCGCACGTGGAGGAGAAGATCGTTGACCTGGTGCTTGCCAACCAGTCCACCATCGTTTTCGCCAACTCCCGGCGGCTGTCCGAACGGCTGACTGCCCGCCTGAACGAGATCTACGCCGAACGCCAGCTGGTGGCCGTGGGCGGCGGCTGGGACGATCCCGGCGCGGAAGGGCTGGAAGCCGGCGGTGCCTCCGCGCCTGGCGCCCCGCCGTCGGGCGTTCCAGCCTCCACCGCCACGCCGGCGCACATGATGGCCCAGGCGGAAAGCTCGGCGGGAGCGGACCCGGTGCTCGCCCGGGCCCACCACGGCTCGGTGTCCAAGGACCAGCGGGCGCTCATCGAGGATGACCTCAAATCCGGCCGGCTGCGGTGTGTAGTGGCCACGTCCTCGCTGGAACTCGGCATCGACATGGGCGCCGTGGACCTGGTGGTGCAGGTGGAATCCCCGCCGTCGGTGGCCAGCGGCCTGCAGCGGGTGGGCCGCGCCGGCCACCAGGTGGGGGAAGTTTCCCAGGGTGTGCTGTTCCCCAAGCACCGCGCGGACCTGGTCCACACCGCCATTACGGTGGAACGGATGCTCGGGGGCAAGATCGAGCGGCTCAGCATCCCCGCGAACCCGCTGGATATCCTGGCCCAGCAGACCGTCGCCGCCACCGCACTGGGCAGCATCGATGTCGAGGAATGGTTCAGTACGGTGCGCCGCTCGGCCCCCTTCGCGTCGCTCCCCCGCTCGGCGTTCGAGGCCACCCTTGATCTGCTGGCGGGCCGTTACCCGTCGGACGAATTCGCCGAGCTCCGCCCCCGGATCGTCTGGGACCGCAATGCCGGCACAATCGAAGGGCGGCCGGGTGCCCAGCGCCTGGCCGTCACGTCGGGCGGCACCATCCCGGACCGCGGACTGTTCGGTGTCTACATCATCGGGACCGAGCTTGAGGGCTCGGCGTCGCCGTCCGCCGACGGCAAGCCGGCGCCTGCCCCCAAGGGAGGCCGGCGCGTCGGCGAACTGGACGAGGAGATGGTCTACGAATCCCGGGTGGGGGACGTCTTTGCCCTGGGCGCCACCAGCTGGAAAATCGAGGACATCACGCATGACCGCGTGCTGGTGTCGCCCGCCTTCGGCCAGCCCGGCAAACTGCCTTTCTGGAAGGGCGATTCTCTGGGCCGGCCCGTGGACCTGGGCCGCGCCCTCGGCGCGTTCGTCCGCGAACTCTCCGCGTCGGACACCGGCCCTGCCACCGAGCGCTGCAAAGCGAGCGGCCTGGACGATTTCGCCGCCAACAACCTGATCCAGTACCTGACGGAACAGAAGCAGGCCACCGAGGTGGTCCCCAGCGACACCACGCTGGTGGTGGAGCGGTTCCACGACGAACTGGGCGACTGGCGCGTCATCCTGCACAGCCCGTTCGGCATGCCCGTGCACGCCCCGTGGGCCCTCGCCGTCGGGCAGCGCCTGCACCAGCGGTACGGGCTGGACGGCTCGGCCATGGCGGCCGACGACGGCATCGTCCTGCGCGTTCCCATGATGGAGGACGAGCCGCCGGGCGCCGAGCTGTTCCTCTTTGACCCGGAGGAGCTGGAGCAGATTGTCACCGCGGAGGTAGGCGGCAGCGCACTCTTCGCCTCCCGGTTCCGGGAATGCGCCGCCCGGGCCCTGCTGCTCCCCCGCCAGACCCCGGGGAAGCGGCAGCCCCTCTGGCAGCAGCGGCAGCGCTCGGCGCAGTTGCTGGATGTGGCCCGGAAGTACCCCACGTTCCCCATCGTGCTGGAAACCGTCCGGGAATGCCTGCAGGATGTGTACGATCTCCCTGCGTTGAAGGACATCGCAGCCTCTGTGGAACGGCGGGAGCTGCGGATCGTGCAGACCACCACGTCGCAGCCGTCGCCGTTCGCCAAGTCCCTCCTGTTCGGCTACGTGGCCCAGTTCCTGTATGAGGGCGATTCCCCGCTGGCCGAGCGGCGGGCCGCAGCCCTGGCCCTGGATTCCACCCTCCTCAACGAACTGCTGGGACGCGTTGAACTGCGCGAACTCCTGGACGCCAAGGTCATCGAAGCCACTGAACGTGAGCTGCAGCGGCTGGTCCCGGACCGGCGGGCGCGGGGCCTCGAAGGCGTGGCCGACCTGCTGCGGCTGCTCGGTCCGCTTGCGCCGGAGGAGGCTGCGGCACGTCTCCAGGCGGAGGCAGACGCCGACGCGCCGGCCGACGCCGCGCTGGCCACTGCCCACCTGCTCGCGCTGCAGCGCGCCAACCGCGCCATCAAGGTCAATATCGGCGGGGTGGAGCGCTTCGCTGCCGTCGAGGACGCCGCCCGGCTCCGGGATGCCCTCGGCGTCCCGCTGCCCATGGGTGTGCCGCTGGCCTTTATCGAACCGGTGGCCGATCCTTTGGGAGACCTCGTTTCCCGGTACGCCCGGACCCACGGGCCCTTCACCTCAGGTGAAGCGGCAGCGCGGCTGGGACTGGGCGTGGCGGTAGTGGGCACGGCCCTGAAACGGCTCGCCGCGGACGGCCGGGTAGTGGAGGGTGAGTTCCGCCCGCACGCGACGGAGCCGGAAAACACCTCCAACCCTGTAGAAGCGGAGGCCCCGGAAGATCCTGAAACGGCGCTGGATGTCGAAGCGGGGCCGGAAGAAAGTCTCCTGTCGCCGGCACCACAGGCCGTTCCCCACACTGCTGTCAGCGAATGGTGTGATGCCGAGGTGCTGCGCAAGCTCCGGCGCCGTTCGCTGGCTGCCCTGCGTGCCGAAGTTGAGCCGGTGGACGCCGCCGCCTACGGGCGTTTCCTGCCTGCCTGGCAGCACGTAAGGGTTCCCGGAACCGGCCGGGGGCAGCCGTCGCTGCGCGGCCTGGACGGCATCGTCACCGCCATCGACCAGCTCTCCGGGGTACCGGTGCCGGCGTCCGCCTGGGAACCGCTCATCCTGGCCAGCCGGGTGTCCAACTACCAGCCGGCCATGCTGGATGAGCTGATGGCTGCCGGGGAAGTTTTGTGGTCCGGCGCCGGGGCTTTGCCGGGGAACGACGGCTGGGTCAGCCTGCACCTGGCGGATTCGGCAGAACTGACCCTGAACCCGGCGCCGGAGTACGAGCCGGGTGATGCCGGGCAGCGCCTCCTGGACCATCTGCGGAACAACGGCGGCGGCTACTTTTTCCGCCAGCTGACGGACGTCGCCGGCGGCATGGACACCGTACTCAGCGACCAGGAGGTGGTGACGGCGCTGTGGGAGCTGGCGTGGGCAGGGCGCATCACCGGGGACACCTTCGCTCCCGTCCGGGCCCTCATTGCGGGCGGCCACACGGCGCACCGCCAGGTGGCCCGTGCACCACGGGCCCGGGCACCGCGGCTGAGCAGGCTGGGCCGTTCACACGGCACCGGGCTCATGGGCTCTCCGGGCCTGGCCGGCGGCCGCTACGGCACCTCAGGTGCTGCCGCCACTCCGCCCATGGCCGCCGGCCGCTGGTCTGCGCTTCCTGAACCGGAACTGGACGCCACCATCCATGCCCGCGCCACCGCCGAACTCCTGCTGGACCGGTACGGGGTGGTCACCCGGGGTTCGGTCATGGCCGAGCAGATCCTGGGCGGCTTCGGCCTGATGTACAAGGTACTGGCCCGGCTTGAAGAAGCAGGGCGCTGCCGCCGCGGCTACTTCATCGAACACCTCGGGGCTGCCCAGTTCGCTGTTCCGGCCACGGTGGACCGGCTCCGCTCCTACGCGGAGGACACCCAGCTCGCCAAGCCCGATCCCGTAGCTCTGGCACTCGCGGCCACCGACCCCGCCAATCCCTACGGCGCCGCCCTGCCCTGGCCAGCCCTGCAGGACGAGGCAGGAACCGGGCACCGCCCGGGACGCAAGGCCGGGGCCCTTGTTGTCCTGGTGGACGGAGCGCTGGTCCTTTATGTGGAACGCGGCGGGAAGACGCTTTTGGCTTTCAATGACGACGAAGCCGTCCTGGCGGCCGCGGGCGCGGCACTGGTGGGCGTTGTGGCGCGGGGCGCGGTGGACAAGCTGATCATGGAGAAAGTGAACGGGCACGGCATTCTGGACACCCCCGTGGCGGCCGCCCTCAGCTCCGCAGGGGCCTACTCCACGCCGAAGGGATTGCGGATCCGTGCCTGAGGGTGATTCCGTCTGGCGTGCCGCCAACCAGCTGCACCAGGCCCTGGCCGGGCAGACCCTGCTGGCCTCCGATTTCCGCGTCCCACGCTTCGCCACCCTTAACCTGGCCGGTTGGACGGTGGCCGAGGTGGTGCCCCGCGGAAAACACCTCCTGATGCGGGTGGTAAGCCCTGATGACAAAAAGCTCACCATCCATTCGCACCTGAAGATGGAGGGAACCTGGCAGGTCTATCCACCCGGCGGCAGGTGGCGCAAACCCGGCTTCACCGCACGGTGCGTCCTGCGCACCAAAGCCGCGGACGCCGTCGGATTTTCCCTGGGCCTGCTGGAAGTTGTGGCCACCGACAAAGAAGACTCCGTTGTGGGGTTCCTCGGCCCGGACCTCCTGGGCCCCGACTGGGACCTGGATGAGGCCGAACGCCGGGTCCGCGCCGCGCCGGACGTTCCTGTGGGAGTGGCCCTCCTGGACCAGCGGAACCTTGCCGGAATCGGCAACATCTACCGGTGCGAGGCCTGCTTCCTCTCGGGCGTGCATCCCGCCACTCCTGTCTCCGGGGTCGAAGATGTGCGGACCATGATGACGGACGCCAAACAGCTGCTGGAGGTCAACCTCGGCCCCGGGCGCCGCGTCACCATCCTGAATGCCCGCGGGTTGCCGGTAGGCAGGATGGCGGGACGTCCCGGGTACTGGGTCTACCGGCGCGAGCACCAGCCGTGCCTGAAATGCGGGACGCCCATCCGCCGCGGCCTGCTGGGCAAACCCAGCGGCGATGAAGAGCGCGACATCTACTTCTGCCCCCGGTGCCAGCCGGCTCCGGTGTAGGCCTGTCCTCGTACGCCGGTCCGCGGACGCCGGGTCCTGGGCTGGGGCGTTCTGTGGACACCGTTCAATGGTTGGCGCTCAGTGAGCCGCCTTCAGTGGCCGGCCCTCAGCGGACGGGCCATCAGCGGACCGGCGCGGGAGCCTCGCCGGCAGTCTCCGGCACGGCGGCGGGAACCATGAACAGCGGCAGCAGCAGCTGGACCAGTGGTCCGATGGCGAGCGCGTAGACCACCGTTCCCACGCCCACGGAACCTCCCAGCAGCCAGCCGATGGCCAGGACCGTAATCTCGATGAGGGTGCGGGAAAGGCGGACCGACCATCCGGTACGGCGCGCGAGTCCGGTCATCAGGCCGTCGCGCGCTCCGGGGCCGAAACGGGCACCGATGTAGCAGGCTGAGGCCACGCCGTTCAGCAGGACCGCCCCCGCCATCATCCCGATCTGGCCGCCCAGGTGGGACAGGGCGGGGATCACGGCCAGGCCGATATCCGCGAACACACCTACCAGGACGGCGTTGCACAGCGTGCCGAAACCGGGCCGTTGCCGCAGCGGGATCCACAGAAGCAGGACCAGGAAGCTCACGATGATCACCACCAGGCCGATGCTCAGGCCGGTCCGGTTGGCCGTGCCCTGATGGAAGACATCCCACGGATCCAGTCCCAGGCCGGCCCTGATGAACATGGCAAGGGAAATGCCGTACATGGCAAGGCCGGTGAAGAGCTGGATCAGTCTGCGGGTCATCATGCACATACCTTCCCATGCAACTGGCATTGAATTGCATAACCAGTTTGAGATACTGGCCCTATGGCGCCTTCCGTTACCGCAGCATCACTGTCCCGCCTCCTCGGGACGTGGAACAACGGGACAGCTCCTGCCTACCGCAGTTTGGCGGACGTGGTGCGCCTCCTCATCCTGGATGGCAGGCTGCCGCTGGACACGGCATTGCCCAGCGAGCGCGCGCTCTCGGTAGCCCTGGGCGTCAGCCGGACCACCGTGACCGCCGCTTATGCCAGCCTTCGCGACCAGGGTTTCCTGAGCAGCGGGCAGGGCAGCCGGGGCAGGACGCGCATCCCCCAACTCACCCCGTTCGGGCCGGCGCTTGTGGGCCCGCCACAGTCCCGCTCCCACCCGGCCCTGGCCGCTCCCGGGCTCGCTGCTCCGGACGGCCTGATCGACCTCGCATACTCGGCCCTGCCGGCCAGCGGCGAGGTGGTGCACCGCGCCTTCGCCGCGGCACTGACGGAGCTTCCGGCGCTGCTGCCGGGCTTCGGGTACGACGCCATCGGCCTGCTGCCCCTGCGCCAGGCGATCGCGGACCGGTACACGGCAGCAGGAGTACCAACCCACGCCGGCCAGATCATGGTTACCTCCGGCGCCCAACATGCGCTGACCATCGTTATCCGTACCCTGGCGGACCGGCAGGACCGGGTTCTCGTGGAGCACCCCAGCTACCCCAACGCGCTGGACGCCATCCGGGCAGCCAGGTGCCGCCCGGTTCCGGTGGCCTTCGCGCCAGGCGGCTGGGACCTGCCGGCCCTGGAATCAACCCTCTCCCGGCAACGCCCTAAAGTCGCCTACGTTGTGCCGGACTTCCACAATCCCACAGGCCTCGTCATGCCTGACTCCCAGCGCCGCAGGCTGGCCCGGGCCGCGTCCGCGGCCGGAACCGTCCTGGTGGTGGATGAGACCCTTCGTGAACTGAACCTCGACGGCGTCTCCACCACTCCGGTGGCAGGCTTCAGTTCCTCCGTTGTCACCATCGGCTCGCTCAGCAAATCGCACTGGGCCGGCCTCCGGACCGGCTGGATCCGGGCGTCCGAACCCATGATCCAGCGGTTCGCCGCTGCCCGCACCACCCTTGACCTGGGCGGTCCGGCTATGGAACAGCTTGCAGCCGCCCATCTGGTCCGGGCACTTGATGAGCCGCTGCCAGCCCGGCTGCGGGCACTTCGCGACAACCGGGAAGCACTGCTTGAGCTGCTCGGGGAACACCTCCCGGAGTGGCAAACGATGCAACCTGCCGGCGGCCTGTCCGTCTGGTGCCGCCTGCCCGAGCCGTCCAGCACGGCCCTGGCAGTCATTGCGCCGGACTTCGGCATCCGGCTGGCGGCCGGACCGCGGTTCGGAATCGGTGGTGCGTTCGAACGGAACCTGCGGGTGCCGTTCACGCTGCCGCCCGACCGGCTCGAGACTGCGGTACTGGCACTTCGCGCCGCGCAGGACAGGCTCGACGCCGCCCCCCAGCTCCGGCAGACCCTCAAGAAAGCGCCGGCAGCTGCCATCGCCTGAGGAGTTTGCGCTCCCCTAGGAAGCCTGGCCCGCCCCGGCCGTTTTCGCACCGTCACCCCGTGCACGGGAATGTCCCATACGCTGCTTTGCGGTATTGGTGCCGCGTCCGATGGGTATCTGCACTGTGGCTTTCGCCAGCCCGAACAACGGCATTCCGCTGTACACGGTCTCGATTCCCGCCGCGGGAACCTGGTATGTCTCGTGCCAGATGCCGACGTCCCCCGTTCCGGAAAGCTCCTTCATGAAACGCCGCCATGGTTCCAGGTGGGGCGCCTCCCGGTCGGCCGCGAACTTCCGCAGGTGCTCGGGACTCTCCCAGTAGCTCACCAGCATGGTGGTTCGCCCGAACCACTGTTCGAAGCCCAGCATTCCGGAGGCAGGGTCGGTGGCAAGATGCCGGAGGATCCGCGGCATGGCGGCGGCCACCTGTGCCACCTTGCCCACTTTCCACCACCGGTTGGCCCGCATTCCGATCAGGAACACCGTCACGGACTCCCGCCCGGGATCCGCGGTGTAGCGGCCCGGAAATACCTGTTGCTCCATGAGAACTCCTCGACGAAAGGTCATAACCTTGTTTCATAACAACGTTACGAAACAAGGTTATGAAACAATGGGACCCATGGCAAGACCTGTGGTGCACACCAGTTCCCTGCGTGAAGAGCTCCTGGCCGTCACGGCAGACCTCGTGGACCGCCACGGGCCGGCACGGGTAACCCTCAGGGATGTTGCCGCAGCAGCCGGAACCTCCACGTCGGCGGTCTACTCGCTCTTCGGCGGAAAATCCCAGCTCCTCACCGCGGTGGTCGACAGCGGATTTCAGTCCTTCCATGAGTCGCAGGCCGCCGCAGCCCCGGGCGGCCTTCAGGGACTGGGCGTGGCCTACCGGACCTGGGCACTGGAACACCAGGCGCTGTACCGGCTGATGTTCGGCGGCGCACTGGCCGCGTACGTCGACTGCCAGCCCAGCCCGGAGGTCGCCGCCGAGGCCATGGTGCCCCTGATCAACGCGGTTGCCGCAGCCCAAAAGGCCGGCAGGCTGTTAGAGGCCCCGGTGGAGATCGTGGCGGTTGCCATCTGGGGCCAGGTCCACGGCCTGGTCAGCCTGGAACTGGCGCAGGTGGGTCCGCCGGACGCCGACTGGGCCGCGGCGTACGACTCCGCGCTGGACGCCATTGCACGCGGCTGGGCCGCCTGACTCCCCTGACATCACAGGCGTCCGGGCACGTTCCCGCGGCGCCAATTCCGTCCCGATGCTCACATTGGCCGGCGCGGACCGTATGTCACGCGCGCCAGGCAATGTGCGGGTCGGCAGCTCAAGTGTGCGCCGCCGTCGGCACAGGTCCGCGACGCGGCAAGGCTCCCACAGCGCCCCCGGTAGAATAGGCCGGTGATGCAATCCCCCCTTCCCGTGCGCGACGGCGTCAACGCCACGCGCCTGCGCCTCCCCGGGGAGGGCCCGTGGGACACCGCGATGGACTACATGATGCACCGCTGGGGGCACATCGACCCGCAGGGCATCGAGGACAGGTTCGACGCCGGCGAGATCGTCGGCGAGGGCGGCATTCCGCTGGACCGCGGCACTCCCCTCCAGGACCACACCTTCATCTGGTACTACCGCACACTGCCGCCGGAGGAGCGGATTCCCGTGGAGATCAGCATCCTCCACAAGGACGAGCACCTGCTGGTGGTGGACAAGCCCCACTTCCTGCCCACCACTCCAGGCGGCACGTACATCCAGGAGTCCGCCCTGGTCCGGCTGCGGAACCAGCTTGGCCTGCCGGACCTCATTCCCATGCACCGGCTGGACCGCATGACCGCCGGGGTGCTCCTGTTCTCCACCAATCCGC
Organism: Arthrobacter sp. Cr_A7; assembly: GCF_029222765.1. Classification (NCBI taxonomy): domain Bacteria; kingdom Bacillati; phylum Actinomycetota; class Actinomycetes; order Micrococcales; family Micrococcaceae; genus Arthrobacter; species Arthrobacter sp. Cr_A7. Next base: position 19,653 of record NZ_JARHXQ010000300.1, read on the forward strand.
AGACGCGCGGCAAGTACCAGGTGCTCTTCGAAAAGCGGCAGGTCCAGAAGGAATACGAGTGCGTGTCCGCCGCAGAGCCGGCCCCGGGGCATCCCGCCGTCGAGTTCCCGGTGGTGGTGCGCAACCGGATGACCAAGTCCCGCAGCTACCTGCTCGCCGAAGTGATTGACGGCGAGCCCAACGCCGAAACCAGGATTGAGCGGCTGGAAACGTTCGACGGCGGCACTGCACCAGGTGCCTCAGACAGCGCCGCCGGTGGCCGGCTCGCCCGGTACCGCCTTGAGCCGCACAGTGGCAAGACGCACCAGCTCCGGGTGCACATGGCATCACTGGGGCTCGGAATCCTCCATGACGCCTTCTACCCTGAGCTGCTGGACAAAGCACCGGACGATTACGCCAAGCCCCTGCAGCTCCTGGCCCGCGGCATCCGGTTCGTGGATCCCATCTCCGGGCAGCCGGTGGAGTACCGCAGCGGCCTGGAACTCAGCGAGTCCGCGCGGGCCCGTCCCTGAAGACGGGGCTCCTCACAGTCCCCGCATCACCGCGGCAGAGGCACGCAGCCAGGCCTCCCGGGTAGCAGGCTGCAGCGCCTGGTAGTTCAACCGTGCACCCGAGACGAGGGACCGGTCGTAGGGAACGTCCAGCACCTCCCTCGTCAGGCTCGCGAAATGCCTGCGCGCCCGGGCATGGAGCTGCACGTCGGTTTGCCGGGACGGTGCGGCGAGCAAGGTGACTGCGTTGCTGACCTTGGCCTGGAAGCCGCGCTCGCGCAGTCCGTCGATGAGCCAGACGGCGCTGGCCACAGTGTCTTCCCGCAGCGTGGAGATGATCACCAGTTCGTCGGCAGCAGCCACGGCCCCCTGCCAGTTCGAGGACCGCATGTTGTTCCCGGTGTCCACCACGATGATCCGGTAGAAACGGCGCAGGGCGGTGTGCAGCCGGTCGAACTCGCGGCTGCCGATGGTGGCAGCGCCCGCAGCGTCCTCGTCCGACGCCAGCACGTCGAACTGCGTTGAACCCTGGTAGCGCACGTAGCGGTCCAGGTCCCCGATCCGCCCCAGGACCGGGCTTTCGAAGCGGTCCACCTCCTGCAGCAGGTCCACGGCCGTGCGCGGGTGTACCGCCAGCGGCGCCCGCCACCCCAACGTGCCGCGGGTTTCGTTGTTGTCCCAGGCGAGCGTGTAGCCGCCGCGCTCGATGCCCATCGTGGCTGCGAGGAGCAGGGTTGCGGTGGTCTTGTGGGCGCCACCCTTGGGGTTGACGACGACGACCGTCCTGGGTCCGTCCAAACGGCGCTGCACGTCTTCCCTCGCATCCAGATGGGCGCGTTCGCGGCGGCCGGGGGCAGGGTTGACGGCGTTGCCGCTGAGCCGGCGGACGGCACCCTGCCAGCCCGCTTCTGCCAGTATCGCCGGCGGTGTGGGCCGTTCGGCGAGGAAATCCTGGAGGGTGGGGACGGCGTCGCGCGTGGCCGCGGACGGGACTTCGATAGCCATGGCCAGCCTTCCTTTCTGTAGCGGCTTCCCTGCCGGGGCCAGCCGTGGTGCTGTCTTATGCCCGGTCAGCATGCTCCATGTGCCCCTGGCCAGCTGGCGAAGCAGGGTGAGGAGGACCAGCAGCAGCCGGTACAGCAGGATGGCGAGGCCGATCACCGGCAGGGACAGCATGAGGATGGACAAGATGGAGAGCGAGGCAGCCGCAGGGTCGCCCGCCCCGATGGCGCCGACGGCGGTGCCTGCGTGCTGCCGGATGGCGCCGGCAGTCTGCGCCAGGATGGCGGGCAGGCTCAGCAGCATCCAGCCGAGCGCCAGGAACAGGAGCGGCACTACCGTGACAACCCAGGCGGTGACGATGCGGCGGGCGAAGGGGCGGAGCTCCATGACCCGCGGATCCATTGGCCGCCCTGGCAGGAGACTGAGCAGAACCGGGCGGATCCGGGTGAACAGGTCGGGGACACCGGCAATGTCAGCAAGGACGAAGTAGCCGTCGAAGCGCAGGGTGGGCACCAACTGCTGGAGCATCTCGAGATGCATCAAAGCGGCCGCGAGCAGGAAGAACCCCTGTCCGGTCAGCAGGTACGCGCCGCCCAGCCCAATGAGGCACAGGCAGTTGAAGTACAGGCCCCCCAGGTCTGTACGGATCCTGCCCGCCCGGCCCAGCCGGTAGGAATCGGTGACGTCGGTGAAGAAGGCGGGAAAGACCAGGTAGACGCCGGCTCCGATGACCCCGGGCCGGGCTCCGCCGTACCGGCAGGCCGTGGCGTGCCCCAGTTCGTGGATCACGGCTCCCGCCGTCAGCAGGGCAACGATGCCAAGAAGCAGCGCCGGGGTGAGCAGCACCTGCTGCAGCGACGCCATCAGATCCCCCCGGGTGATGACCAGGACGTCGACGGCGGCCAGCGCCAGCAGGACGGCAGCCACCACCGGCGGCCAATACAGCGGGGCCAGGACAGTGGCCAGCGCATTCACTGCCTTTTCGGGCAGGAGGGTTCCCCGCAGGCGCAGGGCCAACAGCGGGTTGGCCTTCGGCAACGGTTGGGGCTTTGACGCGGCGGGCTGATCGGAGCCGCGGCCAGCGGTGCTGTGGACCAGGCCCATCGGTGCCAGCCTGGTGTCAATCAGGTGGAGCAGCCCGCTTACACCGAGTTCCCGCCCGTAGGCCTCGCTGACTTCCCGTGCCACTTCATCGGGGGACTTCGCCGGCGAAAGGGAAGCGAGCACCAGGTGGAGCAGCTCGGAGAGCTGGACGATCTGACCGTCGCTGCGGCGGAGCAGGTAACTGCGGTCCTTGAGGCCTGATCCCTCAACCGGGCCGAGGAACACCAGCCCGGGTGCAGGGGACCAGCGCTGGTCGAACGCGGCATCCGGTGCTGTTGTCACTGTTCCCCGCCCATAGGTTGAGCCACACTAAGCGCGGTGGGCATGCCCCGGCATTGGAGCACGCCCACCGGATAAGGGTTACTGCAGGCCTACTGTTGCAGGACCAGCAGCTCCTGCACGGCAGCCGAGTTCGCCACTGAACCGATCGTTGCCGCGTTGATGGCGAACGACATGTTCACAGCGATGACGGGGGCGACGTTGACGTTGAAGCACAGCGTTTCCCTCGCAGGAAGCAGTTCCAGGACTTCGGCGTCGAGTTCCCCGGGTAATAGCTCGGTTGAAGTGGTCATTGCATGTCATCCCTCTCCCCCGGGTATTACCCGGGTCCAGGTATTCGGACGGTAAGGACTACTGCTGGACAACAGTGATGCCCTGCAGTGCGGTGCTGTGTGCATTCGACCACAGCGAAGCTGCGTTCAGCGCTACAGACGTATTGGTCGCGTCAATAGCGGCCAAATTAAAGCTGTAGTCGGTTCCGAAGTACAGGGTCTCCCGCGAAGGCAACAGCTCCGCCTGCTGGCCTTCCAGTTCCTGGAAAGTGAGTTCCTTCATGTCAATCACCCCCTTTCGAAGTCTCCCGATCAGTCAACGCGGCGGCCCGTGGCGGTTACATTACTGCGCTGTTATTTTTACGTTGTTTTTGCAATTGGGACGTGACAGCAAAGGGCGCAGAAGCAAAATTGCGCGCATTTAGGAGGTAATACCCGGCGGTTATATATTTGTGGAAGATTACAAAGCAAAGCGCACACAAGGGAAAGCAGGCGCCCGCTTATGGCGGACAACGAAGGCACGATGGTAATACGCGCTTGGGTAGAGCCGGCCCAAAAGCATGCACTCCGGGCCCGCTTGATTTCCAGCCAGCCGGGCCAGGACAAGGAAGTGATCGAGGCGGCCGGCGACAAGGAAGAAATCCTCCTGGCCGTGCGGCGGTGGCTTGACCTGCTGCAGAGGGACCCAAACCTTACCGGCTGACATGGGATGAATGCCTGCCCGGCCCACGAAAGAATGTGCGCCGGCGGTACCTGACAGTCGACTATCCCTTGCAAAACCCCCTGCCCCCTCTGTTACTAAAGCGTCTTGACATGGCTGGTCCAAGTGTCACGATGGTGAGGGGGTCAAGTGTTGCCGCGTAAAGGGGAATGGCATGACGGGGGCTCTCGTGCAGGAATGGCACTTGAGCCTGCTGGGCGCCTGGCGGTTGCAACGGGGCAACACCACCATGGCGGTAGCCAGCAGGGAGCAGCGGCTGATTGCCTGCGTGGGGCTCCTGGGCTGCCGCCACCGCAGTTTCCTTGCCGGCCTGCTCTGGCCAAAAAGCAGCGAAACACAGGCTGCCGGGAACCTGCGCACCACTGTTTGGTGCATCACCCACGCGTTTCCGCAGCTGCTCCGGGCAGGCGCCGCCACCCTTGAGCTTGACGAGTCGGTCCAGGTGGATGTGGCCGCCCTGCAGCGGCATGTGGCAACGCTGCAGGAACAGCCAGGGATCCAGGCCCCCGAGAGCTACCTGGACCACCTGACCCGGGCCGAGCTGCTGCCCGGCTGGTACGACGATTGGGTGGTCTTTGAACAGGAACGCCTGCGGCAGCTGCGCCTCAGCGCCCTGGAGCACATGGCGCGGCAGTACCTGGCGGGAAACGAGCCGGGCAAGGCTGTCATCGCCGCGTTATCCGCGGTGAGCATCGAGCCGCTTCGGGAATCAGCGCATTTCCTCCTGGTCCAGGCCCACTTGGCGGGCGGAAACAGGGCCGCCGCAGTCCGGGCCTACACCATGTTCGCCAGCCGCTTGCAGGGCGAGCTCGGCGTCCTGCCCTCGAACCAACTGACCGATCTGGTGTCCGAGTTCCATCCCCGCTGACGCTGCCGCCTTGCACGTCCACCCTTCGGGGGTGCGGAAAAACCCGCCCGTCCGGGAGCTAAAAAGTGCGGTACCTTGTGGCAATGGACTTCGGCAGCGCTGACAGCTGGGGGGCGGCCATCTACTTCTGGATCATCCCCGTGGTCCTCGGCGATGCCATCTTCCCGCCCATCCCGTCCGAGATGGTGGTGATCACCAGCGGCGCATTGTCCGCCGATGGCAGGACCAATGTGTTCCTGGTGGTGGCCCTGTCTGCGGTGGCGTCCTGGGTGGGCGACATGGTGGTCTTCCAGCTCTTCCGGAAACGGCTGAGCCATGTCCTGGACCGCTGGAGGTGGGGACGGCGGGTCCACCAAGGCATTCATGATGCGATCGCCAAAGCGGGCCGGTCATCCACGTACGGCACTATCATCGGCGCCAGGTTCATACCCGGCGGCCGGCTTGCCACGTCAGCGGCAGCCGGCATCGCCAACGTGTCCGTCCGGGGCTTCAGCCTGTGCGCCGGCCTGGGCGCCTTGCTCTGGGCCTGCTGGCTGGTGGGCCTGGGCTACTTCACGGGTTCAGCCACCGGGCTGCCGTTCTGGGCCAGCTCGCTCATCGGGGTGGGGCTCGGGCTGGTGGTCGGCGCCGTCGTCGGAATCATTGTCACCCGGCGCCGCGGCAACCGGTCTCCCGTGGAGGAGCCAGGGCCGCTCGCCTGACGTGCCCTAGACAGGTGCCCAGCGGCCGCGGCTGCGCCGGAGCACGCTGAGGGAACCGGTCAGGGCAACGCGTTCGACGGCGTCGCGCATCATCGCTGCCGATTCCCGCGCCTGGCGGTTCTCGCCGCTGTATTCTGTTGCCTCCACGAGGAAGCGCAGGTTAAGCTGCGGCACCCCGCCGGAGAGCTGCAGCTGGTGCGACTCAACGTGATGGCGCGTCCCCAGCGCCTCGACGGCGGCATCCATGACCGACTCCGGCGGGTTGCCCGGCCGGAGCCCGGTGATCTTCAGGCGGGTCTGGAACGAAGGCATGCCCTCCACCCTATCCAAACCCTCTCTCACCTTTTGCCGCGAAACCCCAAACCCTCTCTCACGCAGTGCCAGAGGGTTTGGGAAAAGGCTGCAGAAGGTGAGAGAGGGTCCAGGTGGTTAGCCGGTGTTGCGCAGGCCCGCTGCCACGCCGTTGACGGTGATCAGCATGGCCCGCTGGAGCCGTTCGTCGATCTCGGCCCCGCTGATGGTTCCGCTTTCGCCCCGGACGCGGCGCAGGAGTTCCACCTGCAGGTAGCTGATGGGGTCCAGGTACTGGTCGCGGACTTCCAGGGAGCGCTTGAGGGTGGGCTGGGCGTCCAGGAGCACGTGCTCGCCGGTGAGGTTCTGGATCTCGGTGACGGTGAGCTCGTATTCCTCGCGGATGGTCCGGAAGATGTGGTGCAGGTCCTTCGGCACCAGGGTGTCCACGTAGTATCCGGCGATGTCCAGGTCCGTTTTGGCGAGGGTCATCTCCACGTTGGACAGCACCGAGCGGAAGAAGTGCCAGTGCTCCATCATTTCCACGAGCTGCGCCGAGTTGCCGGCCTCGCGGGCAGCCTTGAGGCCGGATCCGACGCCGAACCATCCGGGCACGATCTGGCGGGACTGGGTCCAGCCGAATACCCACGGAATAGCGCGGAGGCCTTCCAGCCCTGCACCCGAGTCTGGGCGCTTGGACGGGCGGGAACCGATGTTCAGGGACCCGAGCTGCTCCACCGGGGTGGACGCCATGAAGTAGGCCGGCAGGTCGGGGTGGTCCACCAGTTTCCGGTAGCGGTCAAAGGCGGCGTCGGAGATGGTCTCCATGACGTGCCCGTACCGTTCCCGCTGGTCTTCGGAGGTGCGGGGATCGCGGTGCAGGGCGGAACCCTGCAGCACGGCGGCAAGGGACAGCTCGAGGTTTTCCCGCGCCAGCTCCGGCAGGGAGTACTTGTCCGAGATGACCTCGCCCTGCTCGGTGAACTTGATTTCACCTTCCAGGACGCCGTTGGGCTGGGCCAGGATGGCATCGTACGTGGGTCCGCCGCCGCGGCCCACGGACCCGCCTCGGCCGTGGAACAGGCGGACCCGCACGCCGTGCTTTGCTGCCACGTCGCGGAGCTTGCGCTGGGTCTTGTGGATCTCCCACTGGCTGGTCATCACCCCGGATTCCTTGTTGGAGTCCGAGTAACCCAGCATCACTTCCTGGACGTCCCCGCGCAGCCGCACCAGCTCCCGGTAGGACGGATTGGAGAGCAGCTGGTCGATGATCTCGGCCGAGGCGCGCAGCTCCTCCACGGTTTCCAGCAGCGGGGCAAACCCGAGCTTGGCGTAGGGCTTCTCGCCGAAGAGGTTCACCAGGCCGGCCTCGCGGGCCAGGACGGCGGCAGCCAGGACATCGTCCGCGCCGCGCGTCATGGAGATGATGTAGGTCTCGATGACGTCCGGGCCATATGTGCGCAGGGCACGCCGGATCTCGCGGAAGACGTCATACGTGCCGTCAGCAGCGCCGTCGAGCTTGATGGGGTGGCCGGACAGCGGGCGGCGTGAAGCGAGCTCGGAGCCCAGCACCTCGAAGCGTTCCTCGCGGCTCAGCTCGGCGTACCGCAGGCCCGGTCCGCCGATGCGGTCCATCAGCTGGCCCACGGCGTCGTGGTGGTGGTCGGCGTGCTCGCGGATGTCCAGGGTGGCCAGGTGCAGGCCGAAGGATGCCACGGCGCGGCGGACACGGGCCAGGGCACCGTCCGCGGCGAGCGACGCCGAGTGGTTGCGGAGCGAGAGCTCCAGCAGCTCGAGGTCCGCCAGCAGTTCGTCGGTGCCGCTGTAGTCCCGGCCGTGCTCGTGGTTGGAGTTGGCAGCCACCCGCTTGCCGGTGTTGATGAGCTTGGCCTTGATGCAGGTCAGTTTCAGCCGGTAGGGCTCCTGCGCGTTCAGTTCCAGGACCCGCTTGTCCAGGCCCGGCAGCTTCTTCAGGTCCTCGTCGATGGATTCCAGCAGCTCCCGGTCCGCACCGGCGAGCGCGGTGGAGTTGGACAGGATGGAGATGAGTTCGTCGATCATGCCGATGCTGATGCGCACGGCGTGCTGGTTCTGGATCTGCAGGATTTCGCGGGTGACGGCCGCGGTGACGTTGGGGTTGCCGTCGCGGTCCCCGCCGATCCAGGAACCGAACCGGATGGGGGCGTCCTGGGAGGCGAGGCTGACGCCGTGCTCACCCAGCAGCTCGGACAGTTCCGTCAGCATCTCCGGCATGGCGTCGGTGAGGATGCCGCCCAGGTAGTAGATGGCGTTGCGGGCTTCATCCACGGGGGTGGGCCGGACCTGGCGCAGTTCATCGGTCTGCCACATCTGGTCGATGATCTCGGCGAGCTGCCGGTCCTGGCGGCGGCGGGCTGTGGTGCCCTCGGCGGTGGGCTGGGCGAGCACGTCGGAGAGCTTGCGGATCTTGTCGAGAACCGAACGGCGGGAGGCTTCGGTGGGGTGGGCGGTGAAGATGGGCCGCACGTCCAGGCCGTTCACCACGTCCTGCAGTACCGCGGGCCCGGCCTGGCTTGCAATGTCGGCCACGGTCTTGGCCAGCCAGCCGTCCTTTTCCGCCCGGGTCCGCAGCCCGCGGACGCGGTGGACCTGTTCGGCGGCGTTGGCGAGGTGGAAGTAGAACGCGAAGGCACGCACCAGGTCCGTGGCCTGCTCGATGGGCAGGGAGCCGAGGAGCTCGCGGACCTGGGCGACGACGTCGTGCGCGCTCCAGGGACCTGTGGCGTCGGCGCCGCCGCGGGCGGCCTCCTTGGACTCCTTGGTGAGGAGGCGGACCTGTTCCACGAGGTCCAGGAGTTCCGGCCCGTGCTGGCGGACCAGGGATTCGCCCAGCAGGGTGGAAACGCGCCGGACGTCTGCCCTCAGTTCGGAGGCAAGGTCTGTTTCGGGGTGTGCTGCAGTGTGAGCCATGGAAGCAATCTTTCGAGGGTTTCGGACTTGGCTCGTACACTGCGCTGGATACTGTGAGCCACGTTACTAGCTAAAGATGCTACCCGCAGGGCGGGGGCAAGGGTCAATCCGTCTCAGATAATGTCGTGCTCCGGGTACCCGACATGGCGCTTCACCAGCTCGAGCTCCGCCCGGAGACGCGCCACCTCCGTCACCTGCGCCGCCGACTCCGCAGCACGCCGGCGGTCCCGCACCGTGTTGGTGGCGAATGCCGCCACCCCCAGCGGCACCATCAGGGCCAGCGCCCAACCGGCCGCCGCAAAGTAGTCCAGCGCCACGGGCAGGGCCGCACGGAAGTCGACGAAGTCGTTGACGCCGTCGGCCATCCCGTTCATCACCCCGTCCAGGGGCCGCAGGGCCTCCCCCACCAGGGGCGTTTCAGCGAACGACGGCGGGTCCAGCCTTGCTTCCTTGTCGCCGCCCCAGCGCCCATCGCCCAGGTGGTTCAGGACGTAGATGCCGGCGCCGAGGCTCGCGGCCATGAAGGCGAGGACGGCGGCGAGCGCGGCGAGGTCCGGACGGCGGGGCCGCCACAAGAGCAGAGCCGCGGCACAGGCCAGCGCCGCGATCCATGTCAACGCTTTGAGCCACTCGCTGCTGATTCCTGCCAGGATGTCCACGCCACCTATTCAACCGCGCGGACCACCTTGATGTTAAAGTCCAGAGTGCCCAGTGCACCGTAAAGCCGCAGCCACAGGGGAAGCACCATCTCCGCTCCCCTGGCCGTGGTGATGTCACCCAGGTCGATGATGTCCCGGTGCCCCAGCGATTCCAGCAACTCCTTGACGACGGCTTTGGCCGACGCGTCATCGCCGGAAACAAACACCGAGTGGTCCCCACCGGCAAGCCGCTGCGGGTCCACCATCAACCCCGCGTTCATCGTGTTGAGGGTTTTCACCACCCGGGCGTCCGGGAACGCCCGCTGGATCCTCTCCCCCAGGCTGTCTGTATTGACCGGGTTCAGGACCGGCGGCATCCCCTGCGAAAAGTCCAGCGCATTCGCAACGTCCATGATGACTTTTCCGTGCAGCCGGGCCGCCCCTGCCGCGCCCAGCGCCGCAAGGGTACCGGCGCCGGTGGTGGCGTTCACCACCACTTCGCCGTTGCCGGCGGCTTCCGCGAAGGTGCCCAGGGCGACGTCCCGGTGGCCCGCATGCCACTCGCTGAAAGTCGGACCGCCCATCCGGCCGGGTACGCTCCGGGCGGCGGTACTTTCGGGGTCCCGCGTGCCCAGGGTTACCTCGTGTCCCAGTTTGACCAGCGCAGCGCTGAGTGTGCGTCCCACTGTTCCGGTTCCCAGGACGGCAATCTTCATGGCATCTCCCGTTGACGGGCAGCGGGTCGACTGAAGGTTTCGACCCGGACCTGCTGGTTCCGAGGGTACTCCGCGGTCCGTGGCAGGCAAGGTTCGGGATAAGGAATGAAGACGCCGTGGCGGCAGTTGTAGCGTGGGCACAGCCAACCGGAAGGAATCATGTCCATCACCCCAGACGCCAAGGTGGAGCGCTGGCAGCGCTTCCGCGCCAACCGGGACAAAGCGCTCGCCGCTCCCCACGGCTGGCTCACCCTCACCTCGTTCCAGTGGCTGGACGCCTCCCCCGCCGCCGTCGACCTGGCTCCCGGCCTGTGGTCCACGGACGGTACGACGGCGGTGCTCACCGCGGTCCCGGAGGACGGGCTGACGCTGGTGGAGACAGGGGAAGCAGTGGACGGCACCATCACGGCCGTGCTCGCCGACGAGGAGTCGCTGATGTGGGTGCAGTTCGGCGGGGCGGACGGCGCCGGGGTGGTTGTCGAGCTCGCCATGCGGGGCGGGCGTTACGCGATCCGCACCAGGGACTCCGGCTCGCCCGTGTTCACGGAGTTCGACGGCGTGCCCACCTACGGCTACAACCCGGACTGGGAAGTCACTGCACGCTTCGAGCCGTACCCCGAGCCGGTGGAGGTGCCCATCGCAACGGCCAACCCGCTGGTGGACGGCGTCCACCGGACCGTGGGCGAGGTGGTGTTCCGCCTCCCCGGCAGCCCGCACGAATTCCGGCTCCAGGCGGAGGAGGAAAAGCTCGGCGCCCTCACGGTCACCTTCCACGATGAGACCAACGGGGACACCACGGACGACTGGCGGAAGCTCTCGGCGCCCCGGCCCCGGCCCGGCGTGGACGGAAGTGCCACGGTGATGCTCGACTTCAACCGGGCCATCAACTACCCCAGCGCCTTCACGCCGTACGGCACCTGCCCCATGCCTGTGAAGAACAACAGCCTGGACATCCGGGTGGAAGCCGGTGAAAAGCTGCCGTTCCCGAACCAGTGAGCCCACCGGCAGTCAGGCGATGGCCGACACCCCCGTGACCGCGCGGCCAACGATCAGGGTGTTGATCTCGAAAGACCCCTCGTAGGTGTAGATGGCCTCGGCGTCGGAGAAGATCCTGGCCATCCGGTAGTCGGTGAGGATGCCGTTGCCGCCCAGGATGGAACGGCCCAGCGCCACGCTCTCGCGCATTCGGGCGCTGAGGTAGGACTTGGCCAGGGCCACCTGGGGCATGTCCGCCGCGCCTTCGTCCTGCAGCCGGGCCAGCCCCGCCATCATCGCCATGCTTGCCACCGCGTTGCCGAGCATGGTCACGAGCTGCTGCTGGATCAGCTGGAAGTGCGCCAGGGGACGGCCGAACTGATGGCGTTCGACGGCGTACTGCCGGGCGACGTCGAACGCCGCCAGCTGCTGGCCCACGGTCTGCCACGCCACCATGATCCGGGAGCCGCGCAGGAGTTCCTTGGTGTCCTCGAAGCTGCTGATTGCGGCGAAGCGGTCGGCTTCCGCCACCCGGACATCCTCGAACACGATGTCCGCGTTCTGCACTGTCCGCAGGGCGATCTTGTTCTCGATCCGGGTCCGGCTGACGCCCGGCAGGGTGGCGTCCACGATGAAGCCGCGGACCGCCCCATCAGCCTCGTCCCGCGCCCATACCAGCACGTAGTCGCAGAACGTCCCGTTGCCGATCCAGCGCTTGGCGCCGTTCAGCACCCAGGTGTCCCCTCCGCCGTCAGGCCGGCCTGTGGAGGAGGAGATCCGCCTGGCGCGGGTTTCCATTCCGCCGGCCACGTCCGAGCCGTGGTTCGGCTCGGTGAGGGCGAACGCGCCGGTGATCCGCAGGCTGGAGGCGTCCGACAGCAGCCGCTGCTGCTGTTCGGGGGTGCCGAAGGCGTAGAGGGACTCCACGAAAAGGTCGTGGTGGACCAGGAAGAACGTGGCAATGGACGTGTCCACGCGGGTCATTTCGGCAATGACCAGGCCGGCGAACAAGTGGCTGTAGCCGCGCTGCGCCGGGGTGCTCAGTTCCAGGGCGGCCAGCTTCGGCAGGATGTGGGCGGGGAACTCGGCCTTGTTCCACCACTCCCCCGCGTAGGGTGCGATCTCGGTGGCCAGGAAGGCCCTGAGTTCGGCCAGTTTGTCGCGTTCCGGCTGGCTCAGCAGGGATTCGTAGGCGAAGAAGTCCGCGGTGGGCAGGTCCACGAGGTTGCTGGCGGCGGAGCTCATTTAGGCCCCATCCGGATTGCGCCGTCCAGTCTGATGACTTCCCCGTTCAGCATGGCGTTCTCCACAATGTGTGCCACCAGCCTGGCGTATTCCTGCGGTTTCCCCAGCCGCGACGGGTGCGGAACCTGGGCACCCAGCGAGTCCTGTGCCTCCTGGGGCAGGCCCGCCATCATGGGAGTTTCGAAGATTCCCGGCGCGATGGTCACCACCCGCACCAGCGAGCGCGCCAGTTCCCGGGCGATAGGCAGGGTCATGGCTGCCACGGCGCCCTTGGAGGCAGCGTAGGCAGGTTGCCCGACCTGGCCTTCGAATGCCGCCACGGAAGCGGTATTGATGATGACGCCGCGTTCCGGGCCGCCCAGTTCGGTGACGGCCGGCTCGGTGGCCACCATTGCCGCTGCCGCCAGGCGCAGCACGTTGAACGTTCCGAGGAGGTTGACCTGGACCACCCGGTTGAAGGCCTCCAGGGGCAGCACACCCTCGCGCCCCAGCACCTTTCCGGGTGTGGCGATGCCCGCGCAGTTCACCACGATCCGCAGTGGTCCCAGCCCAACAGCGGTGTCGACGGCGGCCTGCACCTGCGCCTCGCTGGTCACGTCAGCGGGGGCAAAGACGGCCGTCCTTCCGTCCGCTGAACGGTTGAGCTCGTCGGCGAGGTTCGCCCCGCCGGACGTGGGGAGGTCCAGGAGCACCACGGAGGCTCCGGCGTCGAACAGGGTCCGGGCGGTGGCGGCACCCAGGCCGGACGCACCTCCGGTGATGAGAGCGACGCTGCCTGTGATGTCCATCCATCCTCCTTGATGTGGCCCCGCACCGCGGCAGGCCGCGGAGTAACAGTTAGTGAATGTTAACTGAAATGCCCGCCGCCTGCACCATCCGCCGTTCCGGGCGGGCGGCGGGATGCCCGTTATGGTGGAAACCATGACCTCCAGTTCCGCCACTGATCCGGCCTGGCAGGGCCGGGCAGACCATGCCGCACACTCCGTTACCGCGCTGTTTGGCCGGAAACTGCTGTTCCTGCCGGGCACGCACCTGGCCGCCGTGACATGGAACTCCGGGCAGCCTGCGGGGACGTGGCAGGCAGCCCTGCAGCGGCTGGGCTCACTCGCAGGCCTGCAGTTTCCCTGGCACTACTGGTGGCAGGCCCACTACGTTGACTGCCTGGTGGATGCGGGCAGGCGCGCTACCGGCAGCCCCCTCACGGGCAGTTTGGCGTCCCGGCTGCTCACGGGGATGTGGGTGCGCAACGCGTTCACGTTCGTCAACAACTACTACGACGACATGGCCTGGCTCGCCCTGGCCACCCTCCGCCTGGATGCTTTGGCCGGAGAGACGGGGGGATCTGGACGCCGTCGCAACGCAGCCGTCCGCGAAAGGCTGAAGCTCGAGTTCGATGCAGCCAGCACTGACCATATGGGCGGCGGTGTGTTTTGGAGCAAGAAGCGGGATTTCAAGAACACGCCCGCCACCGCTCCGGTTGCGCTCTTCTACGCCCGGACAGGTCAGCAGGCGAAAGCCCAGGCCCTGGTTGACTGGCTGGACAGGACCCTCTTCGATCCAGCCCAGGGCCTGTACCTGGACGGCGCACGGCTGAACGCCGCCGGTGAAGTCCAGGTGGACCGGGCCGTCTACACCTACAACCAGGGTCCGGTCCTGGGTGCCCTCCTGGAGCTGGGCGGGGAGGCCAACCTCGCCCGCGTCGCCGAGGTGGTGGAGGCGGTGAACCGGCAACTGACCGTTCCCGGCGGCGGTACGGTTCTGCGCTGCGACGGAACGGGCGACGGCGGCCTGTTCACGGGCATCCTGTGCCGCTACCTGGCGCTCGCCGCTACGGATATCCGGCTTCCGGAACGGATCCGCGCCACTGCCGCGCGGCTGGTGACCGGTACCGCGGAGGCGTTCTGGAGCGGAAAGCGCAGCCTGGGCGCCGCCGAGCCTGGGGGAAATCACCCTGGCGGGAGCATCTTTTCGGTGCATGCCGCACGGCCGGCGGAGGAGACGTATCCCCGGGGAGCCGCCGTCGAACTTTCCACCCAGCTGCAGGCATGGATGGTGCTGGAGGCCGCGGCGGCCGTCAGCTCCGGCAACCCCCGGGGACGTTCACTGGCGGATGGCGGCGAGAGGAGTGACGACAGCACCCTTGAGTGACACCGGCCCGCCCTCCGCCGCCAGCCGGGCTTCCTTCTTGCCTGCCGGCGGAAACACCACCGATGTCAGCGTCTGGCGGCCGCCGTCCACGAACACTTCGAGGGAGGACCGGTCCACGTAGACCGTGAGATTCACCGTGCCGCCGCCGGACTTCGCCTCCACGGCACGCGCCTGCCGGTACTCGTCCGCGGCGGTCCGGGCTCCCGTACCGGCCGCCCGGTCCGGTGCTGCTGCAACAACATCGTCGTCCCGGACCACGAAGGCCTTGCCGGTTTCAAAGTCATAGCCCACCGTGGCGTACGTCCTGCCTCCGCTCTGCAGCAGCAGCCGGGCCTCCCCTCCTGCTGAAGCCGGCTTTTCCAGCTCGATGTCAGCCTTGAACGCACCACTCTCCGGCAACCCCGGCAGGGGGATGTCACCCAAGGCGGCGCCCGGTACCTGGACGGGCTCGCCCTCCAGTGACTGCAGCGCGGGCGTCGGCGTGGAGACCAAGGCCGGGCGGCCGCCGTCGGACTCCAGCCGAAGGTCCCGCACCACGGAAGCCGCGCCAAACCAACCGTCGGTGGGGAGCTCGCGGGCGTAGGCCCAGTTGTTCATCCAGCCGATGGCGTGGCGGGACGCCTTGCGCTGGCCGTCCGTCAGGCGGGGGTCATCCCAGGTGGCGGCGGCGTAAAAGTCCGATCCGCCGTCGAGCCACTGGTGGCCACCCACCGGAGTGAAGCCCTTGCCGTCCCAGCTGCCGGTCCAGTACGCCAGGCCGGTGGTGCGGCCCTCCTCCGCACCGTTGGCGCTGGCCGCCAGCACCCAGGTGCGCTTGGCGGGATCGCCGTCCACGTCCATCTGGAAGAAGTCGGGGCACTCCAGGATGCCCAGCCCGTCCCGCTCGAAAGAGGAAGCGTAGGTCCAGTGCTTGAGGTCCGGGGAGGTGTAGAAACCGATCTTGTGGCCCTCGGCCAGCAGCATCAGCCACTGGTTGTTGGCCTCGTCCCGCACGATCCGCGGGTCGCGCCAGTGCTCCGCGCCGGGGTTGTCCATCACCGGGTTCTGGTCGTAGTTCCGGAAGCTGTACCCGTTGTCCGTGGAGTAGAACAGGGACTGGCGCTGGACGCCGTCGTGCTGCTGGGTGAGGACGGCGATCACGGCCCCCTTGCCGAAGCCGGCGGTCCCTTCCGTGTCCACCACCGCGGAGCCGGTTTCGATGTCGCCCAGGCCGTTGCGGAACTTTTCGATGGCGACGCCCTCGTTTTTCCAGTGCACCAGGTCCGGGCTGGTGGCGTGGAACCACTCGGTGCCGTTCCCCTCCGGGTAGTGGGCGTTGTAGAGGTAGTAGTAGTGCCACAACCCGTCCAGGAAGAACGGCCGCTGCGGATCATTCATCCAGCGCTGCTCCGGCGTGAGGTGGTAGGCCGGGCGGTAGCCGGGGTCCTCTTCCGGTGCAGCCAGACGTGCCGCGTCCGGCGCGGGCCATGACTGCTGAACGCCCAAGTCAGTGAGCAGGGCGTCCCGGGCTTCGGGGCTGACGCAGTCCGGAAGCTCCACTTTTGCAGGGTCTTCTTCCACCGTGCCGGCCATGCTGCTGCGAAGATAGACCTTCCCGTCCGTCCGCACACCGGCCAGCCAGCCCGTGCCGCACTCGATGCTGCGGACGTCTTCCGTCCCTTCCGCTGGGACGTCGCCGCCGCGTTCAACCAAGGTGGAATCGTTGCCCTTGAGCCAGAGGGAGGCGTAGCCGCCGCTCCGGTCCTTTGCTGCAGCCTGGGCAGCGGCTACCTCTCCCAGCACGCGTTCGGCGGCAGCTGCTGCGCCCGGCCGGGCATTTCCGGCGAGCACCAGGGAGACTGCCAGGACCAGGACAGCCCCCGCGGCCACCGCCCACAGGAGGGGGCGCCGGCTGAGGGCGAAGCGTTTGAGTGCGGGGAGTACGGTTCCGAGGATATTTCGGGGCATGGTTTCAATCCGTCGCTGAACGCACAAGTGCCGTCCCCCGGGTCGGGGAACGGCACCAGCGCAAGTGAACCGTCAATTTTACCGGCCCGGGGCACGGAACCTAATTACGTCCGGCGCGGGCGGTCACAAACCCGACGGTGACGGCGCGTCACCCGGACGCTTTTTCTGCGGATAAGGAGCCTCACCGCGGGCCAGCATCTCCACGAATCCGGCGATCCTGCGCTCCCGGGTGGCGGCCTGCTTTGCCGAATTGGTCCGGACGATGAGGGCGAAACGGTTGGACCTGGTGAGGACATCGAACATCGCCTGGGCCGCCGGTACCGCCGCGATGGCGGCCGCCAGGTCGGGCGGCATTTCCGCCGTCGCCTGGCCGGCATAAGCGGCATCCCAGCGGCCGTCAGCCTTTGCGGCCTCCACCGCGGCCCGCCCGGCGTCGGCCATCTTTCCTTCCTCCTCCAGCCGCGCCACATAGGTGACGTTCCTGGCCGACCACACGCTGCGGCGCCCCCGGGGCGTCATCCGTTGGAAGGAGCTTTCGTCATCCCGGCGCCTGGCCTGGCCGTCGATCCAGCCGAAGCACAGCGCCTCGTCCAGTGCGGCGGCGTAGTCCAGTTCCGTGATATGCCCGCCTTTTTTGTGCAGGACCAGCCACACACCGGGACTGCTCTGGTGGTTCGCCTCCAGCCAGGTCCGCCAGGCGGCAGCGTCCGGCACCAGCAGTTCCTCGAGTTCAAGTGCCATGCGCCTATTCTGCTCCTGAAGTGCTGCGGAACAAGCGGGTGCCCTTGCGGCGGCGCCCGTGGCATTATGGCCGTAAACGTCACCGCCGACACGAAGGACAGCCCATGCTCCGCGTCCGTCCCCTGCATTTCACGTCCGCCATCGATTCCTGGGAGCGGCTTCTCACGGCCCTGGGCCTGGTCCTCACCGAGGGCGACGGCGGGTTCCGTATCTTTGACGCCGGCGGGGGCCGCCTTGCCCTGCACGACGTCCCGGAAGGGGACGCGAGTGACGGAACCACGGCGTTCGCTGTCGAAGTGGGCGACCTCGCGGAATTCGCCCGCCGCACCAACCTCGCTGCCCAGGACGACGACGCCACGCCCGCGGAGCCGGCCACCGCCGAACTGGTCACCGCCGACCACGGCGAGGCGTGCAGGATTACTGCACCTGACGGGTTCAGCTTCCTGGCGGACCAGGCCGGCACCGATGTGCCCTCACCGGACGCGGACCCGGCCCTGGCCGTCGTCGGGGTCTGGTTCACACCGGACACGGACGCCGCTGCCCGCACCCTGCGGCACGTCGGTGCCCGGCCCCGCCCGGTGCCGGACAACGACGAGACAGCGGACTTCACCGCAAAGAACGGCGGAATCCTCATCGTGCGGCCGGCGTCGGGGCCGCCGCGGGCCGGCCTGGGCTTTGAGTACGACGGCGCACTGGAACCTTTGCGGGACCGCCTCGCCTCCGCCGGGTTCGACGTCAGCCTCACCGAGGAGGCGTTCGGAAGCACCCTTCACGTCGCCAACCCGGACGCGGCCCGGGACGGCGCGCCCTCCGTGCCCGCAACGGTCTGGATCTCGCAGCACCGTCCCATGGGGTAGAACTTAACCATGAACGTGCGCACACCTGACCCGAACCCCGGCTGGCTTTCCGAAGAAGACCTCTTTGAGGCGCGCGGGCGGCTGCCCATGGTCTACGTGGAGGCGGTACCGGTCAGGCTGGACCCGTTGGGTTACGTGAACGAAGTGGGCACCCTGCTGCAGGCCGACGAGGACGGGACAATGGTCCGGTCCCTGGTGTCCGGCCGCGTTATCTACCGTGAAACCATCCGCGCCGCCCTGCTCCGGCACATGGAAAAGGACCTGGGACCGCTGGCGTTCCCGCAGCTGCCCATCAGCCCGGTTCCCTTCACGGTGGCCGAATACTTCCCGGCGCCATCCCAGACCGGCTTCACCGACGAGCGGCAACACGCCGTGTCCCTGGCCTATGTCATCCCGGTGACGGGTGAGTGCGAGCCCCGCCAGGACGCCCTGGAACTGACGTGGATGACCCCTGAGGAAGTCCTCAGCCCCGGCGTCCAGATGGAGTTTTCCGGCGGCCGCGGCGGGCTGATCCGGCAGGCGCTGGCCTTCGCAGGCGTCGGCTCCTGACGCCCTCGCCGGAACCTGGGGGTCCCCGATATTAGGTGCCCGCCTTTGTAGACTGTAGGGCGGACCGCAAGAGAACTTAAGGACTCCCATGACCGAAACACCAGCCGCCCGGCACCTCCGTGAACAGCAGGCTGGATCCCTGACCACCGGCAACCTCATCCTCCTGCCGGACGGTGAACGGACGGCCGAGATCCACCAGGTGGAGCTTGAGCGGGACGATTTCGGCGCGCCGGCACTGGTGCTCGCCAGCCTGACGGGCGGCGGGACGCTGCGCATCGCCGTCGGCTCCTCGGTAACGGTTGTTGAGGAGCAGTCCGACGACGTCACGCACCTTGCGCTGGCAACCTCCCCTTCCCAGGACATAGGGCAGTCCCTTGAACCAGGGCACCCGGAGGAACCTGCCGAGGCCGGGCAGCCTGCCGAATCACCCCAGGAGCAGCCCGGCGAAAAGCCGGCGCCCGTCGCGGCGGTGCCCGCCGTCGTCGTACCTCCCCTTCCTCCTGTCCCGCCGGCCGCGAACGGTCCCAGCGAGGAGGAACTGGCCCTGATCCCGGCTCCTGCCGGCACCCCGGAATCCGTGGTGGAGGCCGCAGCGGAGGCGCATCCGGACGCGATGGGGGTCCTGCTGCTGACCGACCGGCTGGCCAAGGGCGTCAACTTCAAGTCCGGAAGCTGCCTCAAGGACCTCAGCGACCTCGCCCACGAACTGTTCATCACCCTCAAGGACGCCGAAAGCTCCCTGGCTGTGGCCGACCTCCTCACGGTCCTCCCCTACGACGGAAACCCCGGGCGCTGGGCGTCGGTGGAGGCCTCCCTGGCCCTGGCAAGCTACATCTGCCGGCAGGACGGCCAGAATGAACGGGCAGCCGTTTACGAGAAACTGATCCGGACCCCCGAGAACCAGGAAACAGACCCGTTCAAGGCACGGATGGCTGCCAAGGTCCGGCAGCGCTCGCTCAACGAGCCCAACCTGTACGACAAGGAAATCTTCCGCTCCATCGATAATTCCAACCACGACGCCGAGCGCGAATGGCGGCTGCTGCGGCTGGAATCCCTGCTGTTCCTGCGCGCGCACGGCGGGTCGGAAACCATCGGCATGGGCGAACTGGAGCGCCGCATCAGCAACGAGCTTGAGGCCGTCCGCGCATAAGAAATAGCCCCTACCCGGGGCCGGGCCTTAGTTGTACATTCGGGGCTATGACGAACAATCTCAGCGTAGTGATCAACGCCGATGCTCCGCAGGTCTGGACCATGCTGCGTGAACCTTCCAAGGTGGCCCAATGGCATGGCTGGCAGGCCGAGGACCTGGACGCCGAAATCAAGGAGATCTACTTCTCCGGCGATGTGGAGGAGGCTCCGGACCACACCAGCCTCACCGTCCATGGCGGGGACACCTTCGAACTTAAGCCCGTGACGGACGGAACGCGCGTGAGCGTGACACGCGGGGCCCTGGACCACAACTCGGAGTGGGCCGCCTGGGACGAGGACATCACCCAGGGCTGGCTGACCTTCCTCCAGCAGCTCCGCTTCGCGCTGGAACGCCACCCGCACGGCAAACGCCACACCCTCTTCCTGCACCTCACCGAGGGGCAGGGCTCGGCGATCGAGAAGCTCGGACTGGACTCGGTTCCGGCTCCCGGAGAGCCCTATCAGCTGACGCTGGGCACCGGTGAGGAAATCTCCGGCAAGGTCTGGTACCGGACCAGCCATCAGGTAGGGCTCACGGTCCACGGCTACGCGGAGCACGGCGAGGGGCTCCTGGTGGTGGCCGACCACCCTGCCATCAAGGATGTGCGCGAGGAGGGTGAGGGCTCCCTGGTCATCGCCTCCACGTACGACCTCGGCGCTGCCAAACTCGACGCCATCCGTTCGTCCTGGGACTCCTGGCGGTCTGAGAACTACCCCTCATCGGAACCGGTGAGCTGACGGTCCTGGCCGGTTTGCCGGCGCCCCACTGATTGCCGGGGGTGTGCTGATTGCTGGCACACTGGTACGGTGCCAGCCAACCCTGCCTCCGTTCCATCACCTGCATCCGCACTCCCCGCACGCCAGTCAGAGTTTTCCTTCACCGTGGGCACCCGCCTGGCGGAATCGTGTCCGCCGTCGGCTGCGCTGGTGGACGGGAACGGCGGGGAGTTCCTGGGCCGCACCGGCACCATCACCACGCCGCACGGTGAGATCCAGACGCCGGCCTTCATCGCCGTCGGGACGAAAGCGACGGTTAAGTCGGTGCTGCCGGAGTCCATGGCTGAGCTGGGAGCGCAGGCACTCCTGGCCAACGCGTACCACCTGTACCTGCAGCCGGGCGCGGACATCCTGGATGAGGCCGGCGGGCTGGGGGCCTTCATGAACTGGCCCGGGCCCACGTTCACGGATTCCGGCGGATTCCAGGTGATGAGCCTGGGCTCGGGGTTCAAGAAGGTCATCGACATGAAATCCGTGGACGCATCCGGGCCGGATGACGCCGTGGCGCCCGGCAAGGAGCGGCTGGCCCACATCGACGACGACGGTGTTTGGTTCAAATCGCACCTCAACGGTGACCGCCACCGGTTCTCCCCGGAGATCTCCATGCAGGTCCAGCACCAAATTGGCGCGGACATTATGTTCGCCTTTGATGAGCTGACCACCCTGCAGAACTCCCGCGGCTACCAGGAGGAATCGCTGGAGCGGACACGGCTGTGGGCGCTGCGCTGCCTCGAGGAACATTTCCGGCTGACCGATTCGCGGGTGGGGAAGCCGTACCAGGCCCTGTTCGGCGTGATCCAGGGTGCGCAGTATGAAGACCTGCGCCGCAAGGCCTGCCGGGACCTGGGCGCCATGCCCTTTGACGGGTTCGGCATTGGCGGGGCTTTGGAGAAGGAGAATCTCGGCACGATTGTCCGCTGGTGCAACGAGGAGCTGCCGGAAAACAAGCCCCGCCACCTGCTGGGCATCTCGGAGCCGGACGACATCTTCACCGCCATCGAAAACGGGGCCGACACGTTCGACTGCGTCTCGCCCACCCGCGTTGCCCGGAACTCCGCGTTCTACACGCCGTCCGGGCGCTTCAACCTGTCCGGCGCAAAGTACAAGCGCGACTTCGGGCCGCTGCAGGAGGGGTGCGACTGCTACGCGTGCACCCACTACTCCCGGGCCTACATCCACCACCTGTTCAAGGCCAAGGAGATGCTGTCCGCCACGCTGATCTCCATCCACAACGAGCGGTTCGTGGTGAAGATGGTGGACGACGCCCGGCTGGCCATCGAGTCCGGCACGTTCTTCGACTTCAAGGCCGAAACCCTGGGGCA
The DNA here is from genome assembly GCF_029222765.1 of Arthrobacter sp. Cr_A7. Classification (NCBI taxonomy): domain Bacteria; kingdom Bacillati; phylum Actinomycetota; class Actinomycetes; order Micrococcales; family Micrococcaceae; genus Arthrobacter; species Arthrobacter sp. Cr_A7. The sequence continues at coordinate 41,434 of NZ_JARHXQ010000300.1, forward strand.
GTACTACTCCTGACCCTGGCCGCTGCTAGGGCTCACCCCCACACCCTTCACTGCCTGCCGCCGTCGAAATCGCCGAAACGGTGCAGGTTCGCCGGAACGTTCCAGCGTCCCCGCACCGTTCCGGCGTTTTGGCGTTGTGCACATAACGACGGCGGAGCGTGGCGGGGCTGTGGGGCGTGCCGGAAGGTGGGTGGATGACACAGCCTCAAGTACAAAGTTCCCGGCTTCCGGAGACAGGAAACGTGTGGCGAACGGACCAACTTCGCGCCAAGGGACTGCAGGCGCGGGACATCCGCCGGCTCATAAAGCATGGTGAGCTGGTCCGCCTGCGGTGGGGCTGCTACATCCGCGCTGCGTTGTGGGAGAAACAGCCGGCCACTGTCCGCAGCGTGCAGCTGATCCACGCGCACGCCCACGGGACATTGACGACGTCGACGGGAGGCTACGTCTACAGCCACACCTCGGCGGCACGTCTTCACGGCCTCTTCCTCTGGAACGTGGATGACCTGATCCATATCCTGCTCCGGGTATCGCCGTCAGGCGAACGCCTCGGGAAAGACGTACGCGGTCACACCCGGCCCTACACGGATCAGGACGTGACAACGATTGGCAGGCTGAGGGTCACAGCGCTTGAACGGACGGTAGTGGACTGCGTCACGGCGCTTGATTACCGCCAGGGGCTGATCCTCACGGACCATGCACTGCGGCTCGGCGCTGACTTGGGCCAGATGCAGGCCATGGCCGCGGGGCCTTCGGGACACCGCGGTGTACGGAACCTGCGGATGGCGTTGGCCAATGCAGATGCCCGAGCCGAATCGGCCGGAGAAACACTGACCAGGGAACTCCTGGCCCGGCTGAGGCTTCCCATGCCGGACGCACAGGTTGACGTCCGGACCCGGTTGGGATGGCACAGGCTGGACTTCGCCTGGCGGGACAAGAAGGTTGCCCTTGAATTCGACGGCAAGGTCAAGTACTTCGACTACAAGCCAACCTCCGAAGTCCTGTTCCAGGAGCGGCGCCGGGAAAAGGCGCTCACCGAGGCCGGCTGGTTCTTCCTCCGGGTGGAATGGCGGGACCTCTTCCGGGAGCAGGAGTTCAAGAACCGGGTCCTGGACGCGCTCAGGCGCCAGCCCGCGCCCGAGGCGGCCGCCGCCGTCGAAATCGCCGGAATGGATCCAGGACGCTGAAACGTTCCGGCGAAACCGCACCGTTCCGGCGTCCTCGGCGTGGGCGGGGATCCTGGGGTTGCGGGCGGCTCAGGGGTCAGGCGGCCGCGGCGGGCACGGTGCCGTAGCTTGGTTCCCGCTTCTTGATCCAGCCGATCACCAGGGACGTCACGGGGACCAGGATGAACTCCACCAAGGTCTTGTATACGAAGCCGACCACCACGTAGTTCACGAACGTCCCGAAATCAGTGATCCCGATGACGGACGCCGCAATGCTGCAGAAGATCAGCGTGTCCACGAACTCGCCGGCGCCGGAGGACCCCATCAGCCGGGCCCACAGGGACTTTTCTCCGGAACGGGCCTTCATCCGGACCAGGATCCAGGAGTTGATGGTTTGCCCCGCCAGGAACGCCAGCAGCGAGGCCAGCACGATCTGCGGCACCGGGCCCAGGGCGCCCTCGAGGGCCGCCTGCTTGGACGTTCCGAATTCGTCGTCGAATCCCGGCAGGGCAATGATCACCCAGTAGCAGAGCGAGGCGAAGACGGACAGCGCGAAGGTGGTGAGGATGGCCTTGCGCGCCACCTTGAAGCCGTACACCTCGCTGATGACGTCACCCAGGATGTACGCCAGCGGGAAGAGGAAGAAGCCGCCGTCGGTGACGATGGGCCCGATGGCAACGCCCTTGGACGCCCCGATGTTGGACAGGATCAGCACCACCGCCATGAAGGCCAGCATGATCCCGAAGTACGGGGACCCGATGGATGCGAACCTGGCCGCGGGTCCGGAGGGAGTTGTTTCAGGCAGGGCGTCCTGGCCGGAGGGAGAAGACATGAGGGAGTCCGTTCAAAGTGGTTCGCTCGGCACCCGGATTGCTGCGAGGAGGCCGGCTGTATTAGCACTGTCGGCCTATTCTCCCACCCGTGCCGCTGAAGGCAGTATCAGTGAAGGCCGGCATAAAACTGAACATGTTCAAACACATGTCATAATATTCTTGAACACGTTCAAAATGGGGGCAAGGATGACGGCCAAAAGCGGGCAGACCAGGCAGTTGGTGGCCGATGTGGCGCTGCGGATGTTCCGCGAGGTTGGTTTCGCCAAGACCACCATGCGCGCCATCGCGGCAGAGGCGGGCGTCTCCGTGGGCAACGCCTACTACTACTTCGCTTCAAAGGACGACCTGGTCCAGGAGCTGTACCTGCAGGTGCAGCAGGAGCATGCGGCACGGGCGGCGTCCGCCATGGAAAACGCCACCGACCTCAGCAGCCGGCTCCGCGCCACCCTTCATGCAGGCCTCGATTCCATGGCCCCGTACCACCGCTTCGGTGCCGACTTCCTCACCACCGCCATCCGGCCCACGTCGCCAGTGAACCCCTTCGCGGCAGGTTCCGCCGCAGCCCGGGAAGCCTCCCTGTCGATCTTCCGGTCGGCGGTGGAGGGCGCGCGGCCGGCAGTTCCCAAGAAGCTTCGCGCTGATCTTCCGGAACTCCTGTGGCTCGGCTACATGGGCGTCACACTGTTCTGGGTCTACGACACCTCGGAGGGGCAGCAGCGCACAAGGAAGCTGGTGGACGGCGGCGTCCCGCTGATCGCCAGGGTGCTCTCACTGGCGCGCGTCCCGGGCGTCAGCAAGCTCCTGGACGATATCCTCAGCCTCAGCCGGAGCATCCGTGCATAGCCGCAAGCCAGCAAAACAATATCGGGGGAAAAGCATGACCAGGACCAAGACCGTGGTGCTCGCCGGCGCCTCGGGCTTCATTGGAAAGTACCTGCGCGCCCGCTTCGAGCAGGACGGCTGGACGGTGAAAACGGTAGGAAGGGCGCGGACCGGAGGGCGGCGGCACACTCCCGCGCGGCCGGGCGCTAACGGCGGCACCACCGGCCGGAAAATAACGCACGCATCCTGGGACGACGACGGCGCCATCACCGAGGTGATTAACGGCGCCGACCTGGTCATCAACCTCGCCGGACGGTCCGTGTCGTGCCGCTACAACGCGCGGAACAAGGCGGCGATCCTGGGTTCCCGGATCTCCACCACCGCGGCACTTGGCCGTGCCATCGCCCAATGCCGGCGCCCGCCGTCGACCTGGCTGAATGCCAGCACCGGCACCATCTACCGCGACGCCCGCGACCGCCCGCAGACGGAATCCGACGGCGAACTGGGGACGGGCTTTTCGGTGGAGGTGGCCCGGGCCTGGGAGGCGGAGCTCGAGGCCGCCGTCACGCCGGTGACCCGGAAGATTCCGCTCCGCATTGCCATCGTGCTGGGTGCCGGAGGCGGTGCCCTGCGTCCGTTCGCCAACCTCGCGCGGCTGGGACTGGGCGGGCACATGGGCAACGGGACGCAGAAGTTCAGCTGGGTGCACGTGGAGGACCTCTACCGGTGCGCCCGTTTCCTGCACGCCCGGACGGACATCACCGGCCCCGTCAACGTGGCCTCGCCGGATGTGGTGAGCAACCGGGAGCTGATGCAGCTGGTGCGCCGCGCGTATGGAGCACAATTCGGCGTTCCCACCCCGGCCTGGCTGCTCCGCGCGGGCGCCGTCCTGATCCGCACGGAAACAGAGCTGGTGCTCAAGAGCCGCTGGGTCCAGCCCCAGAAGCTGTTGGATTCGGGGTTCGTCTACAGCCAGCCGGAGCTGGGCAGGGCGCTGCTTCAGATCGCCAAGGGAACAGCGTGAGCCGGCCGCGGCGCGTCGTGGTGGGCACGGGCGCGCTGGCGCTGGCGACGTTCGTCAGCCTGGTGTGCTGCGCCACGGTGCTCGCCTTTCTGGTCGGCAGTTGGATTCCATGGTGGCAGGCCCTCATGATGACGGTGATCTGGGGAGTGCTGCCGTCCATCGCCCTGGCCTTCTGCTTGGGCGTACCCCTGGCCATGCTGCTCCAGCCGGTCCGGAACCAGTGGCTGCACGTTGCCGCCTTTGCAGGACTGGGAGTGGTGTTGGGGATCGTCTTCGCGCTGCTGGCCTCCGGCCCCGCGCCCCGGACGGACTACGTGCTGACCTTCGCCGCTACCGCCGCGCTCACGTGCGGCGGCGCCCTCGCCGTCGGCCGGCTGTCCATCTGGCGGCTGGTGCGCCTCGACCAGGATGGCACAGCCCGGGATGGCACAGTCCGGGACGCCACCGCCCATGATGGTGCACCGGATGGCGCGGACCAGGACAGCGCCAGCCAGGACGCCGGCAACCAGCAGGGCAAGGTACCCCAGGACGCCACAAGCCAGGACGAGCCCAGCATTGATCTGCACTCCAACCAGGACCGCGGGCAGAACTAAACCCTTGTGGCCCTGAACACCCCTCGCCGGCACCGGCTGTACGGCCACACAAGGAAATTGTCCGACGGCGGATGGCAGGATGGGGGCATGACTTCCGTTTCCGCTGATGCAACGCAGACCGTCACCAGCCCGGCCGTGGTCCTCACCATCGCCGGCTCCGAAGCCACCGGCGGCGCCGGCGCCCAGGCCGACCTGAAGACGTTCCAGGAGCTCGGCGTCTTCGGCATCGCCAACCTGACCTGCATCGTCTCGTTCAACCCGAACGACAGCTGGAACCACCGCTTCGTGCCGGTGGACCAGCAGGTCATTGCCCATCAACTGGAGGCAACGACGGCGGCCTATGGTCCGTCGTCGGGCGCTCCGTCGGTGCTGGACAACGTGAAGATCGGCATGCTGGGCAGCCCTGCCACCATCGCCACGGTTGCCGGCGCCCTGAGGGACAACCGGTTTTCCAACGTGGTCCTGGACCCGGTGCTGATCTGCAAAGGCCAGGAGCCCGGCCACGCGCTCGACACGGACGAGGCCCTCAAGGCGCAGATCCTGCCGCTGGCCACCTTCGTGACGCCCAACCACTTCGAGGCGGAGTCGCTGTCCGGGCTCGAGATCACCGACGTCGAATCCCTCAAGGCAGCCGCCGTCCGCATCCACGAACTCAGCGGCGCAGCAGTCCTGGCGAAGGGCGGGGTCCGGCTGGAAGGCCCCGACGCCGTCGACGTCTTTTACGACGGCCAGACGCTGGAGGTCCTGAGCGCCCCGAAGGTGGGCGAGGTGGCCGTGTCCGGAGCAGGTTGCTCGCTGGCCGCCGCCGTCACCGCGGAGCTGGCCAAGGGGGCCTCCCCTCTGGAAGCGGCCCGGACGGCCAAGGATTTCGTCACCGCGGGGATCCGCAACCGGGTAGCGTCAGGCGCGCCCTTCGATGCCCTGTGGCAGGGCGGGGCCCGCTAGACGCACCGCCGGCCGCAGCACAACGGCCGGCCGGCATCAGGAGCGCGGGTCCGCCACCTTGCCCATAAAGAGCGGCAGCCCCGTCTCTGTGTGGATGATCTGGTAGTGGAAGGGCCGGTCAAAGGCGATCGACACGTCCGGCTGAAGCGTGCCACTGACGGCCTGCGCATTGATCTGGGTGACCGCAGCGGCCACGGTCCCCTTCTCGGCAACCGTGATGTTGGCCGCCTGGGCGGCCTGCGTGATCTTCATCCCGGACTGGATCGCGTCAAAGTCTTCGGCGGTGTTGAGGGTGTTGTGCAGGCCCATGGCTCCCAGGACTTCCCGCAGGTCGAAGCTGGTTTTATGGTCCCAGCGGGGCAGGGTGATGTGCACGGGCTGGATGGCCGTCGCATCCAGCGCGGCCGACAGCCGGGAGAGCTGTTCCGCCGTCACCGCACTGCCGGCGGGGGGACCGGCGGCAGTGTCCGCTGGCAGGACAAGGCGCATCACGGCCCCTTCCGCATAGGGAAGGTCAACCGCCTGCCACCCCTCCCCCTCGGCGTATTTCATGTCCACGGTCTGCCCCATGGTGGGAACGTTGACCACTTCCCCGGTTCCCGTCGTGAAGGGCCGGTCAAGCGTCCGGGAGGGGTCGAAGGGGGTGTTCCAGGCGGCGGCGAAGTAGATGGCGTTGAGGATGCTGAAGGTGTTCTTCGGATCAAAAGCAGCAGGCGCCTTCTTGATGCGGCCACCGGTATTCCGGTCCACCCAGGCGTCGATGGCGGGTTCCGTTGTGTCCCGGTCGCGGAAATCCACTTTGTGGACGCCCGTGCCGTAATGACGGGCCAAGGTGTCCAGGTAGTCCGGTCCCGTGGGGGTGTTGATGTCCACGAAGAGTCCGTTCGCCGAGTGGATGACGGGCTTCCGCGGCGGGTTGTCCTCATCAACGGCACCGGGATCGCCGTCGTAGCGTTCGACGGCGGCCAGCATGGCATTGGCGGCTTCGTCCCGGTTGGTGAGCGGCAGGGCCAGGATGCGGTCCAGTTCCGCGGCGGTTTCACCGGCCGCTCCGGCCCGTAGCATCACCAGGGCGGTGAGCAGGCTGCCGGGTGAGGCGACCACGTTCCCGGCGGTGCCGTCCCCGCCGTCGGACAGGAGGGCCTCCCCCAGCGCGTAGGCCGAGGAGCGCAGGGAATCAAGCTCCCGCGGGTAGGCGGCAGTGTCCACGGAGGCCCGCTCGACCCCCGGCGCGGTCACCATCTCGGGCGGGGATGCCGAACACGCGGTAAGCGCAACCACAACGCCGAGCGCCGCGAAGCCGGCCCGCCGCGGCACCTTCGCGTGTTTCGTGTGAGCAGACTTCGTCAGGACTTCCAGCCGCTGCATGACTCCAGTGAAGCAGCCGGACCGGAAGGTAGCGATGCCAGCCGGGTCACGGTTTGCCGTCGTTTCGGTCACGCCCAGCCAGGCTGAACAGGACGCGGAGACCCTGGCCGCGGAACCGCACGACGGCGGGACGGCACGACGGCGAAAAGCGGCGCCCGCCCGGCCTTGCCGGCCAGGGGGCGCCGCCGCCGGACTAAGTCAGCGCCT
>NZ_JARHXQ010000301.1:0-14417 GCF_029222765.1 Arthrobacter sp. Cr_A7
GTCGGCTTCAGCCTCATCTCCGACAACGGCGGAATCTTCCCCAACGGCCTGCTGCCCATGATCATCCTCATGCAGGGCGTCCTGTTCGCCTACGCCTCCATCGAACTGGTCGGCACCGCCGCCGGCGAAACCGAAAACCCCGAAAAAATCATGCCCAAGGCCATCAACTCCGTGGTCTTCCGCATCGCCGTGTTCTACGTCGGCTCCGTCATCCTCCTGGCCCTGCTGCTCCCGTACACCTCCTACGAAAAAGGCGTCAGCCCCTTCGTGACCTTCTTCGGCTCCATCGGCATCCAGGGCGTGGACGTCATCATGAACCTCGTCGTCCTCACCGCCGCCCTGTCCTCCCTCAACGCCGGGCTCTACTCCACCGGCCGGATCCTGCGCTCCATGTCCGTCAACGGCTCCGCCCCGCGCTTCGCCTCCCGGATGAACAAAGCAGGCGTCCCCTACGGCGGCATCGCCATCACCGCCGGCGTCTCCCTCCTGGGCGTCCCGCTGAACTACCTCGTCCCCGCCGACGCCTTCGAAATCGTCCTCAACGTCGCCTCCGTCGGCATCATCATGACCTGGGCCACCATCGTCCTGTGCCAGATCCAACTCAAACGCTGGGCCGACAAAGGCTGGCTCAAACGCCCCTCCTTCCGCATGTTCGGCGCCCCCTACACCGGCTACCTCTCCCTGCTCTTCCTGGTAGGGGTCCTGGTCATGGTCTTCATCGAATCGCCCCTCACCATGCTCGTCACCGCCATCGCCTCCATCCTGATGGTCTTCGGCTGGTACGCCTGCCGCAAACGCATCCGCGACATCGCCGAAACCCGCGAAGGCTTCACCGGCATCTCCCCGGTGGTCGCCAACCCGCCGGCGGAGACGTTCAAGAAGTAGTGCACGCCGGCTAACACGCCGCAACGCCCGACGGCGGCACCTTTGGTTCTGGAGCTACAGAACCTCAGGTGCCGCCGTCGGGGTTTTAACGGGAATCGCTGTTATCGCTACTTATGCCATGAGGGCTCCACCACCATCGCCGAACCGCCGCCGCGCCTTGTTGGTTCGGCTGCAGCGACAGTACGCCCGTCCGGCAGGAACTCAATGGCCGTGGCGGCGCCGAGCTCGGCAACTGAGCTGAAGGCCGGGTGTCCGTACTGCTTGAGCTGGTCACCATAGGCGGCAATGAATGCCGGTTCCGCCTGTGGGGTTGCCGAGTTGCGTTGTGAGGCGCGGGGCGCAGCAAGTGCGTCAGAGATGCTCATGCCCAGGTCGATCCGGTTGATCAGCGTTTGCAGCACCGTAGTGATGATCGTTGCACCGCCCGGCGACCCGAGCGCAACGAACGGTTTGCCGTCCTTCAGCACGATGGTGGGCGACATGGAGGAGCGTGGACGTTTACCCGGTTCGATGCGGTTCGCATCCGTGGGGTTGGCGGGGACATTGAAGTCCGTCAGTTCATTGTTCAGGATGAAGCCGCGACCGGGGACTACGATGCCGGACCCGCCGGTCTGCTCGATGGTGAGGGTGTACTCCACCACGTTGCCCCACTTGTCGGAAACGGTGAGGTTGGTGGTTGAAAGCCTCTCAGTATCCGTTTGGTTGCTCTGTGCAGCGGCCGGCAGATCGCACACGCCATTGTAGGAAGAGACGTCTCCGGCTGGCACCGGCTTCGGCGCCGCCTTCAACGGATCAATTTCGCACGCCCGTTCCTTGCCGAAGACCGGGTCGAGGAGTTCTTCCATAGGAACGTCCACGAAGGCAGGATCGCCAACATACTTGCCGCGGTCGGCGAAGGCGAGGGCGCTGGCTTCAAGGTAGTGGTGCAGGACCTTTGGCTTGTCGTTGGCAAGAGCGGGAAGGTCGAACACCTCCAGGATGTTCAAGGCCTCCCCGACGGTCGTGCCGCCACTGCTGGAAGGTGCCATGCCGTAAACGTCATAGCCGCGGTAGTTCACGTGGGTGGGGTCCTGGTCGAGGGCCTCGTAGTCATCCAGGTCTTCAGTGGTCATGACGCCTGCAGGTCCGGGCAGGGTATTCGGATCCGGGTTTGTCGGTGCGTTCCGGACGGTGGAAACGATTTCCTCCGCAATCGGGCCTTCATAAAAGGCGTCCGTCCCTTCCTGGCCCAGAACACGATATGTCTCCGCCAGGTCGGGGTTATTCAGGACGGAACCGACTACGGGAAGCTGTCCTCCGGGGAGGAAAAGCTCCACAGTCGCGGCGAACGGCCTGAAACGCTCATCGTTTTCATCTGTCTGCTGGCGGAATGTCTCGTCCACCACAAAGCCGTCCGTTGCTACTTCAATGGCGGGCTGCAGGGTTTCGGCGAGGCTGAGGCTTCCCCAACGGTCCAGCGCCCGCTCCCAGGTTGCCGGGGTACCGGGTACCCCGACGGAAATTCCGCTAGTTGCCTGCTTTGTGAATGGGTACGGCTCGGTCGTGCCAGGTTTAAGGAAAGCATCTGGAGGCATGGCGGCCGGTGCGGTCTCGCGGCCGTCGATGGTGCTGACCTTGCCCCTCTTCGCGTCGTAGAACACAAAGTAGCCGCCACCGCCGATGCCGGCGCTGTAGGGTTCGGTGACGCCGAGGGTGGCGGCTGCGGCGACTGCGGCGTCGACGGCGTTGCCACCCTTGCGGAGGATTTCGATGGCGGCGGCGGAGGCGTCCGGGTCAACGGTGCTGACGGCGCCTCCGTAGCCGGTTGCTGTAGGCCTTTTTTCGACGTTGTCGGCCTGCCGCGGATGGGCAGAGGCCGGGCTCGCCAGCGCTCCAGTGGTCACGCTCATCGCCAGCGCCGCCGTGACGGCACCGAGCCGGCGTCCCAGATGTGGCATGGTTGCTCCTGATTGGGTTCGGGTGAGGTGCGTCACACGCTACTCCTCGCCCCCTGTACTCTCAACGGCTGCGCCTACCCCTGCTGCATGCCTTCGGAGCTGACGCTCCGTTGTCGTACAGGTCTGACCTCTTGACGTGCGTGGGGTGCGGGTTTATTCTCGGCCCCATCCTGCCGTTCAACGTTCAAGGGGGAGCGCCAGCAGGGCACGTTTACTGTTCGTCCTGGCTCCGTCAGTTGCCACAGGACGTGTCCAGGCGCACCGGTCAAGGAGGACCGCGATGAGCAATCCGGAAGCAAAAATTGTCGTAGGTGTGGACGGCTCCGATTCCTCGGTCCAGGCCCTGCGACTGGCCGCCCGGCTGGCGCCCGCCCTCAACGCGCGAGTCCATGCTGTGGCTTGCTGGGATTTCCCGCAAATCTACGCTGGCTACGTTCCGCCCGACTTCGACGCATTTGAAGCAGCCGCGCGGCAGACCTTGGCCGAGGCTCTCGGCAAGGCGTTCGGGCCGGATGCCTCCGTAGAGATTACTCAGGCTATAGTCCGCGGCCCGGCGCCGGCCAAACTGGTCGAAGCCGGCGCGGACGCCGCACTCCTGGTGGTGGGGCGCCGCGGGCACGGCGGCTTCATCGGCATGCACCTGGGGTCGGTGAGTTCAGCATGCGTTTCGCACGCCGCCTGCCCTGTCCTGGTGGTGCATGCTGACAGCAACCACCGGCCCCACCATCTCTGGAGAGGCTCCAAGGGCAAGGGCGCCGCGAAGCTCTAGCCCCCGAACCTTCCTGGCGTAATGCAACGCCCCTGCAACTCCCGGCTGGAGCCGATCCCCTATGCTCAGCAGAGTGCCCCTCTGCGCAGGCGCCCGCAGGAGTGGCACTAACTGCGCAGTTCAACGTCGAACCATTCGGGAGAAACAGCATGACCAACTGGCGGATCAGGGATTTCCACTCCTCGGACCTGGACGGGATCCTGCACCTCTGGGAGACCCTGAAGGCAAGCAACGTGGAACCCGTCTATGCCCTTTCCGAGGTCCTGGCATCCTGCGAGAAGGACCACGCCGTGGTGGCGGTGCAGGGCGACCAGGTGGTGGGTGCCGCCGTCGGACGCGCCGCGCACGACCAGGGATGGATCGTTTTCCTCGCCACCCTGCCCGAATACCGCGGCCGGGGGATCGGCACCTCGCTGCTGGCCGCCGTCGAAAACCGCATGGCACCGCACGGCCTCAACAAGCTCTCCGCACTCATGCCCGAATCGGAAACCCGCGTGGAGGCATTCCTGGGCCGCGGCTTCGCCCTGAAGAAGAACCTGCGCTACTTCGAACGGACCATTCCCGTCCAGCGCCAGGAACTCGGCGCCCTGGGCCAGCTGGGCGGCCGCGTCCTCGCCCGCGATCTCTGGGAAAACGTGGCCGGCATGCGCAAGGAGAAGGAACTGCTCGAACGCCGCCTGGTGCTCCCCCTGGCCGAGGCCGACCTCGCCGACGAATTCGGTGTGGTTCCGCCCCGCGCCGTCGTACTTTTCGGCCCGCCCGGCACCGGCAAGACCACCTTCGCCAAGGCCATCGCCTCCCGCCTCGAGTGGCCCTTCGTGGAAGTCTTCCCCTCCCGGCTCGCCGCCGATCCGCAAGGCCTGGCCGGCGCCCTCCGCGAGACCTTCCTGGAGATCGCGGAGCTGGAACATGCCGTGGTGTTCATCGACGAGGTGGAGGAAATCGCGTCACAGCGCTCGGGTGAGCCGCCGTCCCCGCTGCAGGGCGTCACCAACGAACTGCTCAAGATCATCCCGGCCTTCCGCGAACAGCCCGGCCGCCTGCTGGTCTGCGCCACCAACTTCATCCGCGCCCTGGACACCGCCTTCCTGCGCCACGGCCGATTCGACTACGTCATCCCCATCGGCCTGCCGGACCGGCAAGCCCGCGAAGCGATGTGGCAGCGGTTCATCCCCGCTCCCGTGGTGGACGCCGTTGATGTTGACCTGCTGGTGGAGCGCACCCAGGGCTTCTCGCCCGCCGACATCGAGTACGCCGCCCGCAGCGCCTCCCAGCGCGCCTTGGAAAAAGCAGTGTACGACGACGGCGGGCTGGCCTCCGGAGGGCAGCTTTCCGTCCGGGAGGCGGTCCGGAAAGGCCCCGCCACCCAGGACTACCTCGACGCCATCGCCGAAACCCGCACCACCGTCAGCGAGGAAGCCCACCAGGACTTCCTCGAAGACATCGACGCCCTGGGCCGCGTGTAAGGCAGTAACGTGTGAAGCATGTCCTCCAACCCCCTCCGGCATGCCATGGCGCGCATGGGCGGCCGCGATCCGCACGAAAAGCACCGCGCGGCCACACCGCTTGAACTCTTTTTCGACCTGACCTTCGTGATCGCCTTCGGCGTTGCCGGCAGCCAGTTCGCCCATGAAATCGCCGAAGCGCATTTCGTTGCCGGCCTGATGGGGTTCTCCTTCGCGATGTTCGCCGTCATCTGGGCGTGGATCAACTTCACGTGGTTCGCCAGCGCCTACGACACCGATGACTGGATCTTCCGCGTGGTCACGATGGTCCAGATCGTTGGCGTCCTGATCCTTGCCATGGGAATCGAGCCCATGTTTTATTCCCTGGTAGAAGGCAGGCATGTGGACAACGCGGTGATCGTGGGCGGCTACGTGATCATGCGGCTGGCACTGGTTGCCCAATGGCTGCGCGCAGCCAGGCAGGATCCGGCCCGCCGCGAGACATGCCTGCGCTACGCGAAATACCTTGCGCTGGTGCAACTCGGCTGGATCGCGGTGCTGATCATCGAGGCGGACGTTCCCACCACGTTCTTCATGATTGTGCCCCTGATCGTCCTGGAGATGTCCACCCCGTACGCCGCCGAGCGCAAGGCCCGGACACCCTGGCACGCCCACCACATTGCCGAGCGGTACGGGCTGCTGGCCATCATCGCTTTGGGTGAATGCCTTATCGGTGCGATCGAGACGCTCCGCGCCATCGTGGCCAACCACGGCTGGAGCGTGGACGCCGCGCTTGTTGGCTTTGGCGGCACAGCCCTGGCTTTCGGCATGTGGTGGATCTACTTCATGCTTCCCGCCGGACGTGCGCTGCACCTGCGGCGCCACCGGTCATTCCTGTTCGGTTACGGCCACATGCCGATCTTCGCCGCGATTGCCGCCACCGGCGCCGGTCTGCACGTGGCGGCGTACTTCATCGACCACGAGGCCCACATCAGCGGCGCCGTGGCGGTGGCCAGCATCGCGGTTCCGGTGGCGCTGTTCAAGGGCTCACTGACCTGGCTGTACAGCGTGATGGTGGGCCCGGACCGCACCGTCATCACTGTGGCGGCAGGTGTGCTGGCGGCGCTGGCCGCATCAGTTGGCATGGCGGCGGCAGGAGTTTCCGTCCCGGTATGCCTGCTGGTGATCGTGCTGGCGCTCGGCATGTCGATCGTCATCGATGAGCGCCGCGGTTCCGACCGGCTGCATCACGCGCTGGAGAAGCTGGAGACTACTGCTCCCCGCCCGTCCTAGCGTCCAGCGCCGCCCCACCCGCGGCATCCGGCTCCCCGTAGGACAGGTTCTCGTAGTCCGTGGTGTCTTCCTCATCCAACTGGTCGTCCAGCTCCTCGAGCAGCCACGGGTTCACGCGCGCCAGGATCTTCCGGACCTCTTCAACTTCCACGGCCGCGTACAGCACGGGACGGGCATCCCGGTACTTCGTGACCGGCGGCTTGTCCGGCCATTTTTCGGCCAGTGCCTGGACCCGTTCGGGCAGTGAGTTGTGGGCGTTGTCCGCGATCTTGACCAAGGCGGCGTCGTGGTGCTCTGCGATCTCGCGGATCCCGGCCTGGTAATCGTCCGGGTTCTCGTGCAGCCGGTTGGTGACGCGTTCGATAATCTCCACGGCCCGCTCGGACACGCCCATGTCCAGCAGGGCCTGCCGTGTTATCGGGGTGTCCTCGGCAATGTCGTGCAGATATCCGGCAATCCGGATGTCGTCGTCGAAATCGGCAAGGGCATCACCGACGGCAAGGACGTGGTCCTTGTACGGGCGCTTGAGCTTGTCCTTTTGCCGGTTGTGGGCCACCTCGGCGAGGACCTTTGCGGTCTCAACCGTGAATCTGGGCGCCGGGCTCTGCTCCGCGGCATGCTGGTCTGACATGTCCTAAGCCTAGGCTGAACCGGCCGCCGAGGCTCACACAGCACCAACGGTTCCGCGCGATGCTACTTCTTGCCGTACTTGCGATGGACGGCCTGCTTGCTGACTCCCAGGCAGAGTGCGATGGCCTCCCACGAGAGGCCGGCCTGCCGGGCGCTCCGTACCAGCGAGGATTCCGTCCGGTGGACTTCCTTCTGCAGCTCGGCGATTGCCTGCAGCGCTTCCGCGGGCCCCATTCCATCCATCGATCCGACCAGTGTCTTCATCCGGTCCACCTCCATGCCGTCAACATTAGTTGACGAACGGTCCTGGCGTCAACAAGGGTTGACGCCGGATCCTGGTTTATGTGCGGTCCGCTTTAGGCGGACCAGATCCACGGCTTCCGGGGGAGCACGTCGGGATCGAACGAATTTAAGGCATGCTCCAGCGTTCCGGGCGGCAGTCCGAGCGATTCCAGCAGCCGGTCCCGGACGGCGGCAACAGGGGTGCCGGCGCGGGAAAGGTCGCCCAGCGTCACCGCGCCATCGCGCTTCGCCAGGCGCACGCCGTCGGCATTCACCACCAAGGGGACATGCGCGTATTCCGGGACGGGAATACTCAGGAGCGATGCGAGATATGCCTGCCGCGGCGTGGACGGGAGGAGGTCGTCGCCGCGGACCACCTGGTCGACGCCCTGCTCGGCGTCGTCCACCACCACAGCCAGGTTGTAGGCGGTGACACCGTCATTGCGCCGCAGCACGAAGTCATCCACCACCCCGGTGAATGCGCCGTGCAGGCGGTCCTGCACGGAGTACTCCTGCACGGCAGACCGCAGCCGGACGGCGGCCGGCCGGGTGGCACGCTTGAACTCCAGCTCCGCAGGATCAAGGTTCCGGCAGGTCCCCGGATACGCCCCCTGGGGTGCGTGCGGAGCGGACGGCGCCTCCTGGATTTCCCGGCGCGTGCAGAAGCATTCGTATGTGAGGCCGGCGTTGTGCAGGCGTGTAATGGCGTCAGCGTAGAGCCGGCCGCGGCCAGTTTGCCGAACCACTTCACCGTCCCAGGTCACGCCGATGGCTTCCAGGTCCCGCAACTGTTCCGCTTCCGCCCCCGCCCGTGCCCGGTCCAGGTCCTCAACCCGCAGCAGGAAGGTGCGGCCTGTGGAACGGGCGAAGAGCCATGCCAGGATGGCCGTCCGCAGGTTGCCCACATGCAGCTCGCCGGACGGACTGGGGGCGAATCGGCCGGCGGAGGTCATGGATCCAGCCTAAGGGGAACAGCACAAGAGCCCCTCAGCTACCGATGCCTTCGGAAAATCCGACGATCGGTGGCTCAGGGGCTCTTGCCGTGGGGTGCGGAATGACGATGCGTGAACAAGAGTCAATCAGCGGCGGCTTCCTTGCGGGAAGCGGGGTGCAGCGCCCGGGTGGTGTGCCGGAAAGCCTGTAGCCTGCGGGATCCGGCGGTAGCCTTTGCCCTGTTGCCATCATTTGAGCAGCAGACCTACAGTTGGTGCAACTGCCCGGGATTTCGTTGATCACTCTGACTAACCCCTGGGCGCTAACCAGACGGGAAATGATCAGATTGCAGCAACTGGACGCGAGCGATAAACGGATCCTTCGGGCACTCGACGAGGACCCTCGCGTTCCCATCATGGTCCTGGCCCAGCGGCTCGGCCTGGCCCGCGGAACGGTGCAGACGCGGCTGGAGCGGATGGCCGCGTCGGGTGCGCTGCGGCCCAACAGCAGCAGGGTGCTCCCCTCGGCGCTGGGGCGTGGGGTGGCGGCCGCCGTGAGCGCGGAACTGGACCAGAGCCACCTCAACGAGGCCATAGCCGCGCTTCGGGAGATCCCGGAAGTCCTCGAATGCCACGCACCTGCCGGGGACACGGACCTGCTGATCCGCGTGGTGGCCACCAGCCCGGACGACCTTTACCGGGTATCCGAGGAGATCCGGCTGTGCCCGGGCATCGTGCGCACCTCCACCAGCATGTTCCTCCGGGAGGTCATCCCCTACCGCACCACGGGGCTGCTCGCGGCAGACTGACGGAAACGGCCACGCCCGGCTCCGGGCGCAGGTCCACTACACCGGTGGCCCCGCGTTGGACTTCAGGTTCTTCATCACCAGCGTGGACGTCAGGCGCTCCACGCCCGGCAGGGACGTCAGTTCGGCGTCGTAGAAACGCTGGTAGGACGGCAGGTCCTCCGCGATGACCTTGAGCAGGTAGTCCGGCGACCCGAACAGCCGCTGCGCCTCCACGATGTTGGGATTGTCCGCCACCCTGGTCTCGAAGATCTCCATGGTGGGACGGTCCACCTGCCGCAGCGTGACGAACACAATTGCCTCAAAGCCCAGCCCCACGGCCGCAGGGTCGATGTCCGCCTTGTATCCGCGGATCACGCCCGACTGCTCCAGATCCCGCAGCCGCCGGTGGCACGGTGCCACGGTCAGTCCCACCTTGGCGGCAAGCGCCGTGGCGGTCATGCGGCCGTCCTCCTTCAGGTGGCGCAAAATATTTCTATCAATATGGTCCAGCACGCAAGAATCCTACTGCCTGGATAGGGGCGCGGGCGAAAAAGGGACAGCACTTCTGCGCCGAAAGTCCCTAGGGTTTCTCCTGAGACATCCGCTGACAGGAGAAACCCATGAATCCGGAGCTGTTCCTGGCCTTTGTGCTGGTGGCCGCCGCCCTGGCCTGCACGCCGGGCGTGGACTGGGCGTACTCCATCACCGCAGGCCTCCGTCAACGCAGTTTCGTCCCCGCCGTTGCAGGGCTTTGCGGCGGGTACGTCCTGCACACCGTCCTGCTGGTGGCCGGGCTGGCCGCCGTCCTGACCGGTATGCCGGGCGTCCTGGGCTGGATCACCCTGGCCGGCGCCGGGTACCTCATGTGGCTTGGCATCAGCACGCTCCGCTCCTGGCGCGGCGCCTCCTTCAGCGCGGCAGACGCCGTCGGCCGCCCTGCCGCCACCCAGCTTCGAACGTTCCTGCAGGGCATAGGCACCAGCGGGATCAACCCCAAGGGCCTGCTGTTCTACGTGGCGCTGATCCCGCAGTTCGTCAGCGCGGAGGCCTCCCTGCCGGTCCCTGTGCAGTCCGGCCTCCTCGGCATGACTTTCGTTGCGCTGGCAGGCGCCGTCTACACGGCCGTGGCACTGCTTTCACGCACCCTGCTGCAGAGCCGGCCGGGTGCGGCCCGGGCTGTTACCCTGGCCAGCGGCATCATCATGGTGGTCCTGGGCGTGGTCCTGGTCAGCGAGCAGCTCCTGCCACTGCTCGCCTCCGCGTTTTAATCCTCGCTGAGCTTCTTCCAGTCCTGTTCCCAGATCCGGCGCATTTCTTCGTCCTTGCGGATGGGAACGGGCGCCGCAATCTCCCGCTGCGGCTCGGGGTCAGGGCGACGGCGGCCCCAGTCACGGGGGTTCAGTGAGCGCCGGCTGGACTCCAGGAGCAGCAGCGCCCTGTCAGTCAAGGCGTCGTTCCGCAGCGCGAGGTGCGTCTTGCGCCGCCGCAGGACCTCGGCGATGGCCTGGTGCGCCGCCTCATAACGGCCTTCCCTGCGGAGGGCGCGCGCCCGGACCAGCAGCAGCGCGGCGGAAAGGTCATCAGCGTTCAGCAGGCCTTCGGTCCAGTCGATCACCGTGCGGCTGCGGCCCAGCGTCAAGGCAATGGAGCAGCGGGCAAGCGCCATGGGGAGCGACGGCGGCAGGCCGGTGAGGGCGTCCAGCGCCGCCTCCGTGCGGCCGGTTTCCCGGAACGAGTGGGACAGTGCCAGGAAGACCGACTCCTCACTGAAGAGGACGGGGATCTCCACCCGTTCGGCCAGTTCGATCTGAGTGACGATCCTGGTGAGGTACGTGGACGAGTAGCGGTTCGCTTCGTCCTCGTTCCTGGTGGTCAGTCCGCGCTGCAGGAGCTCTGAGGCACGCAGGTACCCGCCGTGCTTGTAGACCAGCAGCCCGGCCATCAGGTAGCACAGCCCCGCCCATCCGGGATAGGCACGGGCCAGCGTAATCAGCCGCTCGGGTTCCCGGCTGGTGAACACTGCTTCGTGGACTGCCTTGGCCGGCTTGGGCAGGAGCATCTTCAGGCGAGGGACGTCCCCGTCCACGGACAGCAGTGCCGGGTTCCGTCCGCCCAGCACGCCCGTGAGCAGGCCTCCCACTCCCCCCGCAAGGTCATGGACCGGCGTGCGCAGCTGGGCATGGCCAAAGGGGGTGAGGTCGCGCCTGTCCCAGTAGATCGGTGCAGTATCCCCGGCGGTCATCTTTCCATGCTAACCGGGACAATGCCCGGGCGTTGGCGGCTGCAACTGTCTGTAGAAGAACGGCCGGAAACTTCCGTTGGGCCTTGTTCAACAGCCCGCTATCGGCGAAGGTAGTAAGCACCCTTAGCAGTTTCAGACTATCCAAGGAGAATGCCATGCAGATCGATAAGGCCCAGATCCTCGAGCTCCTCAGGTCCCAGGGCGACACCGATAAGGCCGCACAGGCCGAGACAGAACTGCCGGACCAGGTGGACACCGACCAGCACGCGGGGCTCCTGTCCAAGCTGGGCATCAATCCTGCGGACCTGCTCGGCAAGCTACCAGGCGGGCTGGGCGACAAGCTCGGCGGCCTGGGATTCTAGAAAGCGCCTCAGTGGACGTACGGCCGGTCGGGTTCGGTCGTGGCCGTGACGGAAGACGGTGACAGCAGCAGCTCAACCTTGCTGTCACCGTCCGGGTTGTGGGTGAACTCCCCTGTTGCCGTGACCCAACTGTCGGCTGCGTGCTGTTCCTGCCAGCCGGGACGGTACACGGGGACGCCCACGGGCTGGGCATCCACGGTGCAGCAGGTGACCACGAACCGGGTGACGTAGAAGACGTTCTGCGGATCGTCCTTTGCCGCGGTGACGAACCCGGTGACGGTTGCGGTCTTGCCGGTGAAGTAGTCGTCCCCGGGGCTGCGCCGGAGCAGGGATGCCCATTCCCTGACACCGAACGACGACGGGTCCTCCTCCACGAGCCTGCCGGTCATGGCCGGCCCCAGCGTGCCTGAGAGGTTGAGGTCCCGTTGCCGGGCGGCCTCGGAGGACAGGGTGGCCGGTGGCAGGACCAGCAGCCCCACCACGGCGGCGAGGACGGCCAGGAGGCTGCCCGCGGCACGGAGGCGGCCGGGACTTCCCGTCCCCGCACCCAGGTGACCGTGAGTGTGGCTGTGGCCACCGCCGTCGGCATGGATGTGACCGCCTGCGGCGCCCTCCGCGCCCTCCGGCGGCACAAGGATGAAGGCAGCAACCGATGCCGCGGCGGCCAGCACTGCCATGCCCACGGTGAAGGGAACGTAGCGGGGATGGATGTACAGCTCGAGTTTTCCGGTGAGCGCAAGCCCGAGTGTGGCGGCGATCCCGGTCAGGCTCAGCATGACGCCCTGCCGGCCCGCAAAGCCCTTAGCCAGCAAGATTCATCACCACCCCCAGGACGGCCGAACAGGTACCGATTACCAGCACCAGGCGCAGCAGGGTTCCGGCCGTGAACGTGGTGCGGAGCAGTGCCAGCATCTTGACGTCCAGCATGGGCCCGAGGACCAGGAACGCCACGATCGACCCGGGCAGGAACGTGGCCCCAAAGGACAGGATGAAGAAAGCGTCCACCGTGGAGCAGATGGAGATGATGAACGCCAGTGCCATCAGTGCCAGCACAGACCACACGGGATCACTCCCGAGCCTGACCAGGACCTCCCTGGGCACCGCCACCTGGATCAGCCCCGCCAGGGCGGAACCGGCGAACAGAGCCGGCATCATGGCGTTGCTTTCCCGCGAGAACAGCTGCAGGCTGCGCCGCACCTTGCCCCCGGACTCGTGCCGGCCGACCTCCACGGCGCACGCTTCCTCGAAGCTGGGCTTCAGGACCCCGGCCGGCCCGCGGCGGCTGTAAAGCCAGCCCACCAGGTTGGCGATCAGCAAACCGCCGGCAAGCCGCCCGGCGAGGATTCCGTTATCCCAGCCGAAGGCCTGGTGGGTGGTGATGATGGTGACGGGGTTCAGGATGGGCGCCGCGAACAGGAACGTCATCGACTCGCCGACGCTCAGGCCCTTCAGCATGAGCCCGCGGGCCATCGGAACGTTCCCGCATTCGCACACCGGCATCAGCATGCCCAGGAAGGACAGGACCAGGCGGCGCAGCACCGGATTCGCGGGAAGCCTGCGGTACAGGACATCGGGCGGCAGCCACACCTGCACCAGAACCGAGACCAGGATGCCCAGGAAGACGAACGGCAGGGACTCGATCACCACGCTGATGGAGAGGGTGAAGAAGTCCCTCGCCGCACCCTCGAGGCCGGCAAATGCCCCCGGGGCCAGGGAACGGACGGCGAACCCCAGTAGAGCCACGATGGCCAGGGCCAGCAGGATGTTGAGCCGGCGCCAGCCCAGTTCCCTGGCCCCGGCAGCCGGCTCAGGCGGGGCCGGGCGCGTTTCCACGGCGGGCGGCGACGGCTTTGTCGCCCGGGGCTCCCGTCGGGGCTGGCTCATGCAGGAATGCTAGGGGCCCTGCCCACACGGCGCAAGGAGAGGGCGGGGTCAGGCCCGTTCCATGAACCATTCGGTGAAGGAGCTGGCACGGCCCGAGCCGTCGAACCGCACCACCCAGAGGTTGTCGTATGAAGGATTGTCCCCCGAATAGATGGTGACGCCCTGGACGAAGGCCGTATCGCCGTCGGCCCCCAGCAGTTCCCAGCTGAACGTCCAGTCTGCGGGCTGGTCCCGGGCGGCCAGCCAGCCCTCGACAATCCCGTCGTGCCCCAGCCAGGGGTGCGGGTCGCCAGGTCGGGTCTCATAGCGCGCGTCCGGCGTGAACAAGGCGCGGATATCATCAGGCTCGTTGCTCGTCCAGGCGGCCCGGTACCTTTCCATCCACTCCGGAACGTAGTCCCGCGCTGAAGCCGGCTCGGTCATCTCCCCGTTCTACGCCGATGCCGGGCGGGCTGCAAGCGCTCAGCCGCTAACGGCCCCGATCCACACCCCGATGACCCAGGTGCTGGCGGCCAGGCAGGCGAGTCCAAATTCGGCGAGCATCCCCAGCCCGGTGGCTTTGAGGGCCGCCCAGCTGGATATGGCGGCGGTGCCGATGTTCCGGGTCCGGAGGACTTCGCTGAGCAGCAGGCCGGCGGCAAAGCCGACGAAGAGTCCCACCACGGGGATGATGAACATGCCCGCCACGCCGGCCACCAGGGCAACAACGATGCTGCGGCTGGGAATGGCGTGCTGCTTCAGCTTCCTGCCCGTGAGCACGGCGCTGGCGGCCATGCCTGCTGCCACGAACAGCATGGCGACCGCGAAGACCACCCAGCCGGCCGTCCCTGCCCCGCCCCAGATGGCCCACGCCAGCAGGCTGGCGCCGATCAGGATGCTGCCCGGCAGGACCGGGATAACCGTCCCCGCCACCCCCACCAGGATGGCCAGGCCGCACAGGATGGTCACCGCCGTCTCGGAATTCATGG